>JANMMX010000275.1:0-2689 GCA_031373605.1 Allobosea sp.
AGCGGAAATGCCGCTTTGGTGGATGTGGCCGTTGCCCGGCTGCGCGACCACTCGCCACTGGTTCGTGCCATGGCGGTCTGGGCGCTGGCACAGCTCGATCACAATCGTCTGCGCGCAGAGGCGCGTCTGACCCTGATGGAAAGCGATGCAGCGGTGCTGCAGGAATGGACGGCTGCGACAGGTTGGAAGGAGCCTGCGTTATGAGGCTGCTTGTGTTTGGTCTGGGCTACAGTGCGACCCGCTTCGCTAAATGCCACAGGAGTTCCTTTGCCAGCATCTCAGGGACTGTTCGAAGCAGTGAAAAAGCGGCACGACTTCGTGAAGCAGGCCACGACACCATCATCTGGCCCGGTGGCAGCAATGAGGTGGTTGCCTGTGCAATTGCCGAGGCCACACACATCCTGATCTCGACGCCGCCTGGCGAACAGGGGGATCCGGTGCTGGCAGCACTTGGGTGTGAGCTGGCAAGACATCAGCATCTGCGCTGGATTGGCTATTGGTCGACGATTGCCGTCTATGGCGATGCAGGTGGCGGCTGGGTGGATGAAACAGCACCCTGCCAACCTGCCAATGCGCGCGGGCAGGCCAGGCTGCTCGCTGAAGAAGGCTGGACGCGCATCGGCAAAGTCACGGGTGCGGCGCTGCACATCTTGCGCCTGCCGGGAATATACGGCCCAGGTCGCAGCGCGCTCGACAGTCTGCGCAACGGCACTGCCAAGCGGCTGCTCAAGACTGGACAAGTGTTCAATCGCATCCATGTCGATGACATTGGCTCTGCCACGTTGGCCGCCGCGAAAGCTGCCGAGCGCTTGCCCGGATGCCATATCTTCAACATCACAGACAATGAGCCGGCTCCACCGCAAGATGTGGTGACCCATGGCGCTGCCCTGCTGGGCATTGCGCCACCACCAGAGCAGGATTTCGAGACAGCGGCGCTGTCACCCATGGCGCGCAGTTTCTATGGCGAGAACAAGCGTGTTTCAAATGCGCTCACGAAAGCAACGCTTGGCTGGCAGCCGCACTTTCCGAGCTATCGCGAGGGGTTGGCCGGCATTCTGGCCGTCGAGGATCAGGCAGCGTAGCGCTCGCCCTCATGGCCGAAATGGCTGACATAGCGCGGATCGATCGCGCTGACGGGCAGGATCACCATCACGTCAATCGTGCCGAACTGCCGGTCAATCACAGCGCCATCGCCGAAGCGGGCGCCAAGCCGAAGATAGGCTTTCACCAGGGGCGGCAGCATGCGCAGGGCAGCCTTTGGCTCGATCAATGCATCCGGCATCCGCTCCATCGGCACATGGCGATGGGCGGCTGCACGCGCGCTCCATTCCCCCTCAGCCATCGCATTGCGGCTCAGGAAGGACAGCGCCAGCGCATGTTCATCCGGACAGATGCCGGACAGGCTGGCGCAGCCAAACATCACATCGATCCGGTGATGGCGGACGTAGGCCCAGATGCCATGCCAGAGCAGTTCGACCGTCTTCTTGGTGCGGTAGGGCTCCAGCACGCAGGAGCGTCCGAGCTCCAGAAAGCGCGAGCCGGCATGGCGTGCCAGCAGTGGCGCAATGTCGAATTCGTCCTGTGTGTAGAAGCCGCCATGGCGAAGCGCCACGTCCTGCCGCAACAGGCGATAGGTGCCGACAACTTGTGGCCTGCGCCCGCCAAAGCGTCCGCGCGCATCGTGGTCGATCACCAGCAGATGATCACAGATGGCATCGAACCGGTCGGCATCGCGGCGCAGCATCCGCTGCATTGCATCGGGCACGGCTGCCATCTCTTCGTAAAACACGCGATAGCGCAGGCGTTGTGCCCGGCGAATGTCGCGCTCGCTCACTGCAAGCCGCACTTCGAGCGAACCAGAGCGGCCAAGGCTGCCCGAGAGACCCGGCACTTTCTGCCCGAGCACAGCGAGGCTGCGGCGCGGCATGAAAGGCTTTATGCCTGAAACAAGCTGGCTGACGATCTGCATATGGTCTGTCATGGACCGGCGGCGCACTGGGCGCAAATCCGATGGTCGCGGAAGACGAAAGCGCATGTGCCTGTCCGGTCCTGCTCGAGACTCAAGCAGGAAGGCTCCTGCATATCACCAGCTACTCCCGCAATCCTGACACTCGTGTGACGGCATCACGTCATGATTATGACAGCGCCTGCTGAAAGCTTGTCCGGCTCATGCAACATTGCGCAGTCTGGCCAGGTCATCGATCCAGCGACTCAGAGTTTCCCGGGTCAAAGGCTTGCCGAGGCAATCGTCCATGCCCGCTGCAAGTGCTGCGCGGCGATCAGTTTCGGCAACATTGGCGCTGACGGCCAGAATTGTGAGCCGACTTGCTATACCTGCCGCCTGCTCGGCAGCGCGAATGAGCCGAGATGCCGAGAGGCCGTCAAGCCCCGGCATGCGCACGTCCATCAGCACCAGATCAAAGGCAGGCTGCGTGCCTGACAGGGACGCTTCGGCCAGCAGGAGCGCCTCGCGCCCATCACGCGCCCAGACTGGCAGGCAGCCCAGGCGCTCCAGCGTGCGCGTCATCAGAAGGGCGTTGATCTCGTTATCCTCGGCCACGAGCACCCGCAGCTTGGGAGCAGGGGCTGATGTTGATGCAACAGGTGCCGCGCGCACGGCCAGCGGGGTGGCCTCTGTGCTGCCCAGCCGCTGGTAGAGCGAGCGCGCCCGCAGGGGCTTGACCAGAAA
>JANMMX010000345.1:0-2160 GCA_031373605.1 Allobosea sp.
GCAGGGCGTGACGCTGGTCAATATTGGCGTCGGCCCGTCCAATGCGAAGAACATCACCGACCATCTGGCTGTCATCCGCCCGCATTGCTGGCTGATGGTGGGCCATTGCGGCGGCTTGCGACAGACACAGATGATTGGCGACTATGTGCTGGCGCATGGCTATCTCAGGCAGGATGGCATTCTCGATGGGCTGGTGCCGCCAGACATCCCGATCCCGGCCCTGGCCGAGGTGCAGGTGGCGCTGCAGCAGGCGGCGGCCAGCGTGACAGGCGAGAGCCTTGAGACATTGAAGCAAAGGCTGCGCACTGGCACCGTGGTGACGCAGGATGACCGCAACTGGGAGCTGCGCTGGACGCAGGAACGCCGGCGCATCAACCTGTCACGCGCGATTGCGGTAGACATGGAGTCAGGCACAATCGCCGCCCAAGGCTACCGGCTGCGCGTGCCCTATGGCACCTTGCTGTGTGTGTCCGACAAGCCGTTGCATGGCGAGATCAAGCTGCCGGGCGCGGCAAATGCGTTCTATGAGCGGGCGGTCAGCGAGCATCTGCGCATCGGGCTGGACGCCATCGAAAAGCTGAAGGCTGCGGGCAGCTCGATCCATTCGCGCAAGCTGCGCAGCTTTGACGAGCCGCCATTCCGGTAGCGGCAAATGATGCGCCAACCCTGGGCGCAAACCTCCGAAGCGGTCTCTTGCTGCTGGCCAAAGAACAGCCTAGCGTTGCATCGGCGTGTATCACTGTCGTGTTTTGAGTTGCGTAGGGGTGCGTTCATGGCTTTCTGGGGCGTGAGGGCCGGGGCTTCCGGCGAGCGGGAGGCCTATGCCCTCGCAAATGATTGCGTGCTGATCGGTTTTCCCGAGCTGCCGGATCTCGGCGTTTTCCCGGACAGGCGGGCCGTGGCGGGCCATATCGGGCGCGCGACACCCCACATGCAGGGGCCGGCCGCCACAGCCTGGTCGACCCAGATCTGGGCTTTCGCACAGGAGATGCGGCAAGGTGATCTGGTGGCCCTGCCAAGACGCGGGCGCGGCACGGTGGCGCTTGGCGAGGTGACGGGCGACTACCGGCATGACCCTCATGCGCTGCCCATTGCGCGCCATGGCCGCTCGGTGCGCTGGCTGCACCGCGATTTTCCGGTCAGCGCGCTGGACGTGGACATCGCGTTCTCGCTGAAATCACAGGCAGCCGTGTTCGGAATTCGCCGCGAGAATGGCGAGGCGCGGATGCGCGCCCGGCTTCTGGCCCAGCCCGTGCGCAAGAAGCTGCAGAAGCCGCTGGCTCCCATGCGCAACCTGCCTGGTGCTGCCACTGGCGATGCGCCGCATCTGGAAGCGCAGGTGCGTGCCGCGATCCGCAGCCGTATCGGGCAAAGGTTTCGCGGACGGCTGATGGAATCGCTTGTTGCAGCGGTGCTGGAGGCGCGGGGCTATGTCACGGTTCAGGCGCCTGTCGGGGCAGATGGTGGCGTCGATATCGTGGCTGGCATGGGGCCATTCGGATTGGACGCACCGAGATTGGCCGTGCAGGTCAAGTCTTCCGATTGCCCTGTCCCGGTGCCGCTGCTGCGACATTTTGAAGGGCAGATTGGCCGCTTTGGAGCGGAGACAGGCTTGTTCGTCTCCTGGGGTGGCTTTGCCGGCGAAACCTGCGTCAGCCCGATGCGGGATTTCTTCAAACTGCGCCTGTGGGATGCCGATGCCTTGCTGGACGAGGTGCTTGCGGTCTACGAGAAGCTTCCGGAATCGATCAGGGCCGATCTGCGACTGAAGCAGGTCTGGATTCCTGTGCTGGATGAGGCGGATGCGTGATGGCGATGGTGAAGGCGGCCGAGGCCGGCATGACGAAATCGATCCTGCTGATCGTTGGCGGCGGCATCGCGGCCTACAAGGTGCTGGAACTGATCCGGCTGGCGCGCCGCAAAGGCATCAGTGTCACGCCCATCCTGACCAAGGCCGGTTCCGAGTTTGTCACGCCGCTCTCATTGGCCGGCCTTGCTGGCCAGAAGGTCTACACCGACCTGTTCTCGCTGACTGACGAGGTCGAGATGGGGCACATCGCCCTCTCCCGCTCGGCCGATCTGGTGGTGGTGGCGCCCGCAACCGCTGATCTGATGGCGAAGATGGCGCAGGGCATTGCCAATGACATGGCCAGCGTCGCC
>JANMMX010000370.1:0-5953 GCA_031373605.1 Allobosea sp.
ATCCAGAAACACCCCGCCGGCACGGCCGACGGACTTGTAGAATTGAGAAGCGCCCGCGATCTCGAGATCGGCGAACAGCCGAGCCGCCCAAGGCTGGATGTGGCGCTGGAAGAAAAACTCGGCATCGAGACCCTCTGTCGCAAAATTGCCGCGCAGCAGGTTGGCCATCACATCGAACAGAATGCCCACATGATCCTCCGGCTCCATGACGCGGTCGGTGCGGGCAAGGCCCAGCTTTTCCATGTCAGCACGGACGGCAGCCAGCGGCTTCTCGTGCAGGAAACCGGTGAGGTAGTACGACGCATAGGGCAGCAACTCGCCGCGGCCGACGCCGATGAACAGAGCAAAGAACTCGCTCGCCACCGCATCCGCCGTTGTTTCTGTGGCGGCTTCAGCCAGTGCCACCTGAGCCATGCCGAAGGGCGATGCATCGCCCCGCAGATCGGCCAGTTGCCCCAGCACCTCCGCCGTCGGTGCCCGCCAGAGCAACGCACCCAGCATGTCATAGATCGCCGCGCGTGCCTGATCGATCTCGTCGATTTCGGCATTCGCTGAAACCGGGAGCATGATCTGATCGGCGGGGTAAAGATCAGGGCGCAGGTCTGTGCGCGGCACACCGGTGTGTGACTCGACACTCAGCACGCGGTCTGCCGGCACACGCTTCCAGCCCGAGATTGCAGGCTGGGATACGCCGAGCGTGCGTGCCAGTGCGCGCACGCCGCCAGCTGCAGAAATCGCCCGATCGAGGCCTGTGTCGCGAAGCAAGTTTGTGTCCCATCTGCAGACAAAATGAGGCGAGCCTCACGTAACCGGGTGATAATGATCGCCTATCGCAGCAGATTTCAACTGTTCCAAACTGCGTCAGATCGGCATGGCTCCACCGCCACGGCGTCGCGACGGCGTGGGGCACGCAGCTTCGGCTGGCATTGCCTCAATCGCCTTGTGCGTTGCAGCAACGGCATTTTCGTCATTCTGGGCCGCAAACAACCCATCACTGCGCCGAATTGAACTGTTTTGTGCAATTTCCCGTTTTTCAACAGTAAAATCAGTGGCTTGTATTTGCTGCACTGCACCAGGAGCGTCGAACGCACCTTCCCCATCGTCATGATTAGACGAAAGTTTAATCGTCTCGTCGCCTGATTCCTGGGCACTTTCCACAGGCTGCCCCATGGATGCGCTTGTCTTGGGCGGTTCCGGGAACAGTTGCGCCAGCATGGCCTTCACATCATCCGAGTCGCCCAGCGGGCCATAGCCCGGCGCACCACCCGGCGTGTTCCAGTCGAGCGCATACTCGCGAGCCGGATTGACGAAGTCACGGATAACCGGGTCAGTCTCCCAGACCCGCCGCAAGGCAGCGAGCTTCCAGCTTTCCGGCACATTCTGTTTCAACCAGTGCGCCAGGTCGAAATCCTTGTCGACGCTTTCCAGCGAAGGCGGCTCGACCATCTCCAACTCGGGTTCGGCTTCCGCCGCTTCGGCCGGCACAGGCTGTTCTGGCGGCAGCACTGTTTCGGCAAGCGGTGCAGCACGGCTCTCCATCTCCACCTCGCGCTTGCGGCGCGACCAGCGGCTGAGGAAGCCATCATCCTCCGGTGTGACTGGCATCAGCCGTTCTCCGGCTTGTGCTCAGCGCCATTGACGGGCGCGATGGGCCGCTCACCGCCCTTGCGCGGATCGTGCTTCTGGCGCTGGCGCTTGACGAAAACCTGCTCGACATGGTGCGCATCGAAAAAGTCGCGCACACGCTCGATGATGTCTGATGGCATCGGCAGCATCTCGACAATGTCACCCACGGTCTCGGTGTAGCCTTCGCCTTCGTGTGGATCCGCCGTCACGCCCACCAGCTCGAGCGCGGGCTCGATGCCCGTTGGTCGCACGCAGACCCAGAGGCTGGGGCGGCCAGTCACAATGTTGGTGCGGAAATGCGCCGTATCGACCGAGAACAGGGTCAGGTCGGCGGCTCCGAGATAGAAGCGCTCGGCTGGTCCGTCGCGGCCAAGCGAGGTCCAGGGCGCCAGCTCAGGCGCATCGGGCAGGACGGCGACGGGCAGCCAGGCATGGTCGATCCAGGGATTGTCGACAGCGCGCCGCTCGACCACCACACCAACCCGGATATGCTCCTGTGCCATGATGTCTCTCCCCTTCAGGCGCTCACTGACGCCAGCGGCAGGCCAGTGACAAGGTTTTGCGGCTTGATCCTCAGGATATTGTCCTTGTCCATGGCCAGAATGAGGTAAACCGGTGCGCCCTTCGCCTGCACCAGCACGGGCACATCATCGCCAAAGCGCAGTGTGAACAGGCCCAGCATGCGCGCAGCCTGCTCTGGCTCAATCGGCTTGCCTTCCCAGAGCACCTTGCCGATGGCGCTCGCCTCGGCGTCGAGCCCGGCAAACCAGCGCCAGTCCTTGTCCTCAACAGTGTCGACAGTGCCGATCTCGGCATCAAAGCCATGCACGGCCCTGATCCAGATCCTGATGGCAGATGCCAGCGCAGTCCGGCCAGCCGGTTTACCACCCAGATCCAGCACCATGTCGAACGCATCCGAGCGCTGCCAATAGCCGTCCGCATTGCTGCCCTTGAGAATGTCGAGCGAGGTCGCGGCAGGCCCGCCCAGCATCGCGAGCAAGGGCGAGGCGTGCCTGTCAGCTTCATGGCCCTCGATCATCTCGGCATCAGCCAGAAGGATCGTGTTTTCGTGAAAGGTCACACGCTGCGGCCGGAAGAAGCACTCGGCGGCGCGCACCACGAAAGGATCCTCGCAGGCATCAAGCGCGCTGCGCAGGATGACCTGCACCAGCTGGTCCAGGAACAACGGCGGCACATCCGTCACGCCGTTGCGGATCATGCTGGCATAGGCACCTTGCAAGGTTGGCGCCGACAGCAATCTGTCGCGCCATTTCACCAGAAAGCGCCAGTTTTCCTGTGCGTCAGGGTCAGACAGCCCGGCAATATCGGCCTCGCTCACAACCGCGCGCGGGCTCGCCAGCAGGCGGGCATGGAGCGCGCGCTCGGCGTCGCAGGCCTCTTCCGGAGGCACGATCTCCGGGCGCGCGAGATAGGCGATCAGATAGTCGTCAGTGACGGTCAACGCGCCATCAGCCGCACGGTCGAGCAGGAGGTGGCCGGAGGCGGCCCAGAAATGTGTCATGGTGCGCGATCCTGGCTGGCTTTGCCGAGAGAAAGCAAGTCGACGGTTTCCTGCGGCAGATCGTCATCCTCGCTCTCGAAGAACTCGAACGCCCTGAAACCATCCTTTGGCAGGTCGGCGCGCGGGCTCAGCGTGCGGAACTGTTCATGGATGTCGCCCTCTTCCACCACGCGGCGGAGCGCCAGCAACGTCTGCTCCGGATGGTCGCAGAGCGAGGCGGCAAAGGCGAATTCTTCCTGCGCTGCCTCACGCGCCGTCGCCAGATCAGGCGCGCCAAGCTTCTCGACAAGCTGGGCGGCGAGCAGTGCAACCGCCTGCTCAAGCTCCTCCGGCGTGACCTCGTTCACCACAGCAAGCGTCGACCAGCCAAAACTGTTCACGCCCAGAAAGCCGCTGCGAAACGCCGTGCGCCCCTTGGCATCCAGCTCGGAAATGGTTGCGGGATTGAACAGGAATGTGCCCGTGACCGCCCACTCGCCTGGCTCTGCCGCCTTGCGGAAAACGAAGGTGTCCGACGGGTCGAGCCGGATCGTGCGCGGCAGCTTGAGCGGCTTCACAGCTTGGGCCCACCCTGCTCGACATCGAGCCAGTCGGCCTTCTGCAGCGCCTCGATCAGGGCGTGGCGCGTGCTGCCTTCCTGCGCGGTCATCACGAGATCGCCGTTGGGCTCGATGCCCTGGCGCTGGCCGGGCATTTTCTCGATCCGGTCAAGCCAGCGCTTTACCGTCGCTTTCGGCCCATGCTCATGCCAACGCGAGACGCCGAGCATCAGATGGCGGGCAAAGGATTCGACCAGCTCGACCGCGCCGACATGGCCAAAGCCCTCATCCTCCATCGAGACTGCAGCAGCGCCGAAATTGGCAGGCTGGGCTTCAAACGGCACCATCGACACGGCACGCACCATCGCGCCGAACACCAGCCAGTCAGGCACATCCTGCTCGTGGCAGACATCGGGCCAGGCGCACTGGCCGCCACCAATCAATCCCAGATCGTAAAGCAGCGCGTCGGGCCAGCGAAACACGATGGGACGCTCCGGCGGACAATGTGCGGCGAGGGCGTCAGCCAGCGCGTTCATGCACAGGTAATGCGAGAGGCGCGCGGTCTCCAGCGGGGCATCAGGCTCCAGCACCACGGCGAACTCCACCAGATCGAACCGCTTGACCCAGACCACGGTGGCAGCACCGGCTTCTGCTGCGATGCTCCTGGCATGAGCGAAGGCATCGCCGGATTCGCGCAGTGTCACCAGCGTGAAGCCGGGCGGCAGCACGGGGTCACGCATCTGATCGTCCGGCAGGCCGGGAGGAAGCGAAGGTGCCACGCGGATGTCGCTCCCGACATTGAGGGTTGAACCGGACCTGACGAAGGGCCAGCTTGCATCGTCTGCAGTGCTGCGGCAGGGACGCATCTGTGATTTCGATACAGCCGATGACCCGGCCAGCGCAAGAATGGCGCGCCACGCCATTGGTGCTAAGACACAAGATCAAAGACCTTGCATCCGGCAAAACGGTTGCGCGCGGGAGGACCCATGACAGACCAAGCTGCGACCCTGATGCTGTGCTCCTGCGAGGACACGATGGTGCTGGACCCAGGCGTCATCAGCCTGGGCTGCAAGGGTGCCAATGTAACGACGGCGCGCCATCTCTGCCGCACTCAGGTGGCACAGTTCCAGCGCGCGCTGGAAACATCGCAGGCGATCACCGTCGCCTGCACGCAGGAAGCGCCTCTGTTCAACGAGCTGGCGGTCGACAGTGACTATGCGGGCACGCTGACCTTCGCCAACATCCGCGAGACGGCGGGATGGTCCGATGCAGGGCGCGCAGCGGCTCCCAAGATGGCCGCCCTGCTGGCAGCGGCTGCCGAGCCCATGCCGCCGACCGCCTTCACCACGCTGAACAGCAAGGGCGTGGCGCTGATCTATGGCCGCGATGCCGTCGCGCTGGACGCGGCCCTGCGCCTCGCCGATCATCTCGATGTCACTGTGCTGCTGTCAAAGCCGGGCGATGTCGCGCCACCGCGCGTCAATGATTTTCCGGTCGTGAAAGGCACCATCCGCACGGCAACCGGCTGGCTCGGCGCTTTTGAACTGACCATCGACGATTTTGCGGGCGCTGCCGCCTCCTCGCGCCAGAAGCTGGTGTTTGGCGAGCCGCGCAATGGAGCCAGCTCGCAATGTGACATCCTGATCGACCTTAGCGGCGGACGTCCGCTGTTTCCGGCGGATGACCTGCGCGCGGGCTATCTGCGCGCCGACCCGAATGATCGCGCCGCTGTCGAGAAGCTGGTTCATGAGGCCTCGCATCTGGTCGGCGAATTCGACAAGCCAAGCTATGTCCGCCTGAACGAAGCACTCTGCGCGCATTCGCGCTCGAGCAAAACCGGCTGCACGCGCTGCCTTGACCTGTGCCCGACGGGCGCGATCACGCCCAATGGCGACAATGTTGCAATCTCTGCCGAGATCTGTGCCGGGTGCGGCGCCTGCGCCGCCATCTGCCCCACAGGGGCCGTGACCTATGCCCTGCCCCCGGCGGACGCGCTGATGCGCCGCATGCGGACCCTGCTGCTGACCTATGCGGAAGCGGGTGGCAAATCGCCGTTGCTGCTGCTGCATGATGGCGACCATGGCGAAGCATTGATCGATGCGCTGGCGCGTTTTGGCTCAGGCCTGCCAGCCCATGTGCTGCCTTTGCGGGTGAACGAGATCACGCAGGTTGGCCTTGAAACCATGGCGGCGGCACTTGCCTTCGGTGCAACCGGCATGCGGCTGCTGGGCCCTGCCCGCGCCAAGCATGACCTTTCCGGCCTGAT
>JANMMX010000385.1:0-3875 GCA_031373605.1 Allobosea sp.
GAAGCAGACGCGGCTTTTGGTTAACAATCCCCGGCCTGTCACACAGGCTGATGCTTTGGCCATCTACAAAGCCGCCTGGTGAGGAGCGCGCGATGCCAGACCGTCCCGTCAGATTGTCGCGTGGCGCTTTCCGCGTCTTCCGCACGATTCCCACGCGCTGGATGGACAATGACGTGTTCGGCCACGTCAACAACGTCGTCTACTATTCCTGGTTCGACACGGCGGTGAATGCCTGGCTGGTGGAATCTGGCCTTCTGGACGTCACCGGCAGCGAAACCGTCGGGCTGGTGGCCGAAACCGGCTGCACCTATTTCGAAAGCGTGGCTTTTCCCGAAACGGTCGAGGCAGCGATTGCGGTCGAGCGCATCGGCCATTCTTCGGTCACCTACCGGATCGGGATCTTCCGGGCGGGATCAGAGCTGGCTGCGGCGCAGGGGCGTTTCACCCATGTCTATGTCGAGCGCAAGACACAGCGCCCGGTGGCAATCCCGGGCGCTGCGCGGCAGATGATGAATGCGATCAGCGTCAGTGCGTGATGCAGCAGTCAATGAGTCAAGCGGATCGAGCCGATCTCATTGGCAATCGTCTCGAAGACCGGCGTCAGCTGCGAGGCATTGGCCACCTCGTAGTACATCGACGGGTTGCTGGCGCAGGCCCGAAGCAGAGCCGCATCGCCATCAATCACGCGCACCGAGTAGATCGTGATGCCCATGGCCTTGGCATTGGTGCAGGCGGTCAAAGCACGTGTATCGATGGCGTTGGAGTTGGTCGTCTGGCGGTTCTCGGTGTTCTCGCCATCTGTCAGCAGGATCATGAACTTGCGCAGGCGCGGGTCCGGCACCTTGCCTTCGGTGAACGGCGCGGCGTTGGTCAGCGTGGCCACGCCCCAGGCAACGCCCGGCGTCAGGTTGGTGTTGCCGGAGGGCTGCATGGTGGCCATGGCAGCAATCAGCAGGGCGGAATTGGTCCGCACATCGGTTAGCGGCAGAATGCGCGCAAGATTGTTGCTGCGGCAGTTCACAGCCGGGTGCAGTGTCGTGAAATCATTCAGGATGATGCCGGAATCCTTCGCATCCCTGTCACCAGCCTGATCGCGATCCCAGACGCAGCCCTGCCAGGTGGCGGGCGTGACGCGACCGACGCCGCAACCATTGCCGACATTGTTGTTCGCTGCATTGCGGTTGCTGGCGATCGTGTCCTTGTCGCGGTTCGCGAAGCGGAAGAACGAGACGCGCTGCGCATCATCCGTCACATGCCCTGAGCTGCAATATCCCGGACCTGCGCCGGACATCGAGCCCGCAAACGGCACATCGGCAGCAACGGCATCCTGCACGTTCTGCGGCATCCGCACGGTGGTATCGAAAGGCACCAGCGAGATGCGGATCTGGCCGTCAGAAGTGGCTGCATTCTTCATGATGCTGATGAAACCGGTCGAAGGCGAAGGATTGCTGCAATCCTGATTGCCGCAAAGCGCCTTCTTCAATTCCTGAATCTTGTTGGACCAGCCCATCGAGCCGGTGTTGTCGAGCGCCAGTGCGATCTCGATCTCGTTGGTGCCCCAGCTCGCCGAGGCCGTGCCGCGCACTTCCATCGAATCCTGGCCAAGCAGGCCCATGACGACGGTCTGCACATCGGTCTTGGCCGAGACAACGAGGGTCTTGTCGACCTTGGTCACCGTGATGTCAGAGGCGTTGATGGGGCTCTTGGTGCCCATGTTGGCAATCACCGCCTGGCGGATGCGATCCGTCAGCTGCGCGTTGGTCAGGCCAAGCTGGTCACGCGCGCCGATCAGAACGGCAGCGTCGAGGCTCGCCTGCAACCGTGACTGGGCCTGCGTTGCGCGCGCATAATCGAGCGCCGCGCCCACAAAACCGATCAGCGGAATGAACGCCAGCGCGAACAGCATCGCGACCGCGCCGTTCTCGTCTCGTGAAATTCTTTTAAACGCACGCATCGGTTGCTCCATCGGTCGTTGCCTCAGTGACGCCCTTGCATTGAAGCTTACGGATAATTCCTTTTCGGACACTGAAAGCATTTGATGCAATTTTTGCCTGTGTCGTTAACGTTCCGTTTACCATGCTGAATTGCGCGAAAATCGGCGGTCCGCTGTGGGAATTTCGGTCACGCAGACCGAGCGCGCGTTGTTTCCGGCGCGGGATCGGGCTATGCGCGCAGCAACCCGGAAACTGGACCGGAAACTGGAGCGGCCAAGCGTGATTCCGAACGACATCAAGATCACCCCCGCCCTTGTGGCCCAGCATGGGCTGAAGCCGGACGAGTATGAGCGCTTTCTGAAGCTGATCGGGCGCGAGCCGACCATCACGGAACTCGGCATCGTCTCGGCCATGTGGAACGAGCACTGCTCCTACAAGTCTTCGAAAATTCACCTGAAGACGCTGCCGACCAAGGCGCCCTGGGTCATTCAGGGCCCCGGCGAGAATGCCGGCGTGATCGATATTGGCGACGGGCTGGCCATCGTCTTCAAGATGGAGAGCCACAACCACCCTTCGTTCATCGAGCCCTATCAGGGCGCCACGACCGGCGTTGGCGGCATTCTGCGCGATGTCTTCACCATGGGAGCGCGACCCATCGCAGCGCTGAACGCGCTCCGGTTTGGCTCGCCAGAACACCCGCGCACGCGCCATCTGGTATCAGGCGTGGTGGCGGGCGTCGGTGGCTATGGCAATTCCTTCGGCGTGCCGACAGTCGGCGGCATCACCGGTTTCCACACGCGCTATGATGGCAACATCCTTGTCAACGCGATGGCAGTCGGCCTCGCCCGCACGGACGAGATTTTCTATGCCAAGGCCAGCGGCGTCGGCAAATCCATCGTCTATCTCGGCTCCAAGACGGGCCGCGATGGCATTCACGGCGCCACCATGGCCTCTGCCGAGTTCGACGACGCCTCGGAAGAGAAGCGCCCGACCGTGCAGGTCGGTGACCCCTTTGCCGAAAAGCTGCTGCTTGAGGCCTGCCTCGAAATCATGGCCAAGGGCTGTGTCGATGCCATTCAGGATATGGGCGCTGCCGGCCTCACCTGCTCGGCTGTCGAGATGGGCGCCAAGGGCGATCTCGGTGTCGAGCTTCATCTTGAAAAAGTGCCCTGCCGCGAAGAGGGCATGACACCCTATGAGATGATGCTGTCGGAAAGCCAGGAGCGCATGCTCATGGTGCTGACGCCCGGCAAGGAAGCCGAGGCCGAGGCCATCTTCCGCAAATGGGGACTGGATTTCGCCATCATCGGCCACACCACCGACACGCTGCGCTTCGTCATCAAGCACCATGGCGAGACGGTGGCTGATCTGCCGATCAAGGAGATGGGTGATGAGGCCCCGGAATATGACCGGCCCTGGACGCCGACGCCGAAGCGCGCTGTGCTGGACGCCGCTTCCATCACCCCGCCCATGTCATCGCGCGAGGCGCTGCTGAAGCTGAACGGCTCGCCTGATCTCTGCTCCAAGCGCTGGGTCTATGAGCAATATGACACGCTGATTCTCGGCAACTCGGTCATCACGCCGGGCGGCGACAGCGGCATTGTGCGCATCGAGAATGGCCCCAAGGGCCTCGCCATGACCGCCGATGTGACACCGCGCTATTGCGAGGCGGACCCGTTCGAGGGCGGCAAGCAGGCGGTGGCCGAAGCCTGGCGAAACCTGACGGCGGTGGGCGCGACGCCGCTCGCCATCACCGACAATCTCAATTTCGGGAACCCCGAGCGCCCCGAGGCGATGGGCCAGCTTGTCGGCTGCATCAAGGGCATTGGCGAGGCCTGCCGCGCGCTGGATTTCCCGGTCGTCTCCGGCAATGTCTCGCTCTACAACGAGACCAACGGCAAGGGCATCCTGCCGACGCCAACCATCGGCGGCGTCGGCCTG
>JANMMX010000382.1:0-3549 GCA_031373605.1 Allobosea sp.
GGCAGGGGCGGCGCTTCCTTCAGCATCAGGATGCTGACGCGGCGGTTCGCGGCCAGATAGGGATTGTCGGGAAACACCGGCTCTGTGTCGGCCTTTCCGGTGACTGAGGCGAAGCGGTCCTCCGGCACGCCGCTGGCTCCCAGCAATTCGCGCACGGCCGAGGCACGGCCCACCGAAAGATCCCATGAGGTCCAGCCGCCGCGTGTTCCGGGCCGCGAGGCAGAGGTGTGGCCGGTCACGGCAATGCGGTTTGGCATGCGGCGCAAGGTGGGGGCGATGGCCTCCAGCACCCGGCGCAGGCGGTCATAGGGCTGGGTCGACGATTCGGGGAACATCGCTCGGCCATCCTGATCGACGAGGCTGATGTTCAGCCCTTCGCGCGTCTGCTCGATCAGCACGTTCTTCGAGATTTCGGCAATCTCCGGCATGTCCTGCAGCGCCTGGCGCAACGAGGATGCGGCCAGCGCGAAACCCCGGTCGAAAGCCGTGATCTCCAGGCCCTCATCCTTGCGCTTGAGGCTGTTGGGCGCCGTGATGTCGGACGCCTCGTCGATCGGCCGGACTTTCGAATGCTTCAGGTTGGGCTTGGTGGGGATGCCGTCAATCTCGACAATGCCGGACAGCCGCACATCCTTCTGGCTGCCGAAGGCATCGCGCATGGCGCCGGCCACAGCCTGCATCTTCTGCTTGTCCTGCGTCGAATAGGCCGCGATCATCACGAAGAAGCTCATGAGCAGCGCCATGAGATCGGCAAAGGTCACGAACCAGCCATGCCCGCCATGTCCTCCGCCCTTCTTGCGCGCCATGTCCTGTCAGGCCCCGGTTCAGGCTTCGGCCATCTCGGCGCGGTGATGGTCCGGCAGATAGGCCAGCAGCATCTCGCGCACGAGGGTCGGGCTCTTGGCATCGCGCATCTGCAGCACGCCATCGATGATGAGCGTGCGCGAAATCTCTTCTTCCTCGAGCTTGATGTGCAGCTTGTCGGCAATCGGCAGGGTCAGCATGTTGGCCACCAGCGCGCCATAGAGCGTGGCCAAAAGCGCAGTCGCCATGGCGGGGCCAAGCTTGGACGGGTCGTCCATGTTGGCGAACATGGTCACCATGCCGATGATTGTGCCGATCATGCCCCAGGCCGGCGCGCAATCACCGATGGCGCGATAGACCTTCGAGCCTTCATCGAGCCGCTGCAGGAAATTGTCACGGTCGCGCTCCATAGTGTCACGGATGAAGTCACGGTCATAGCCGTCGGCGATGTAGCGGATGCCCTGTGCCAGAAACGGGTCCGACACTTCGACGCCTTCCAGTGCGACAGGCCCGCTCTTGCGGGCCACTTCGGCCACGCGGGTGATTTCCTCGATCAGCTCGCGCGGATGGATCGCGCGCAGCGTGAAGGCGAAGCGCATGCCCATGGGCAGGCCGTGCATGATGACCGAGAACGGAAAACGGATCATTGTGGCGGCAGTGGCGCCACCGAAAATGATAATCACGGCGTGCTTGTCGAAATAGGCCGCGAAATTGCCGCCATCGATCAGGATCAGCGAGACGATCGTGGCAATGCCGCCGATGATGCCAATGCCGGTTGCAATATCCATGACGCCTGACACCTCGAAGCAACGCACACGGGCTCACCCGGAATGGGGCTGGCCTCGGGCGAACCTTAGGCTTGACCCGCTGAAGGAAGCGTTAAGGTTGAGAAACTGCTGCCATTTCACATCTCACCACTGCCAAATCGCCATCCGGACGAGGGCCGACACTTGCGCGTCACCCGGTCTTGGCTAAAACGGAGGCATGTCACTGTTCTCACTTTACATGCGTGTTCTCGGCGAGCTTGGCCCGGAAAAGCGCATCGGCATCATCCTTGGCATCGCCAACGTCTTTCTGGCGGCGGCGGCTTTTGCCGAGCCCATGCTGTTTGGCGCGCTGATCGATGCGCTGTCGATCTCGCAGACCGCCGGGCAGAAGCCGAGCTGGGCTGATATCAGCATGCTGGTCATGGCCTGGGTCGCCTTTGGCCTGTTCAACATCGGTGCTGGCGTCTTCGTGGCGCTGCATGCGGACCGGCTGGCACATCGCCGCCGTCTGGCCGTGATGGCGAATTATTTCGAGCACGCGCTGACGCTGCCCATCGCCTTCCACATGCAGACCCATTCGGGCCGCGTGCTCAAGGTCATGCTGGAAGGCACGAGCGGCATGTGGGGCCTCTGGCTTTCCTTCTTCCGCGAGCATTGCGCCAGCTTTGTCGCGCTGTTCGTGTTGCTGCCCTTCACCTTGTGGAAGAACTGGCAGCTTGGCCTGCTGCTCATCGCGCTGGTCAGCCTGTTTGGTCTCCTGACAGCCATGGTGCTGCGCAAGACCGAGAAGCTGCAAGGCAGTGTCGAGAGCTTCCATTCCGATCTGGCCGAGCGCGCCTCGGATGCGCTGGGCAATGTGCCTGTCATCCAGAGCTTTACCCGCATCGAGGCGGAGGTGCGCGGCCTGCGCAGCACCATCACGCGGCTGCTGGAGGCGCAGATCCCGGTGCTCTCCTGGTGGGCGCTGGCAACTGTGGCCACGCGCGCCTCTGCCACGCTGACCGTGCTGTCGATCTTTCTGCTCGGCACCTGGCTGTTCATGCAGGGGCTGACCACGGTGGGCGAAATCGTCACCTATATGGGCTTTGCCACGATGCTGATCGGGCGGCTCGAGCAGGTCGTCGGCTTTGTCAATTTCATCTTCATGCAGGCGCCGAAGATGCGCGAGTTCTTCGATGTGCTCGATACCGCCCCGCAGGTGCGCGACCTGCCGGGTGCGCCCGATGCCGGGCGGATGGTTGGCGCCATTGCCTTCGACAATGTGTCCTTCTCCTATGACGGCAAGCGCGCCGCCGTCGCCGATGTCTCCTTCGAGGTCACACCGGGCGAAACCATCGCGATTGTCGGCTCCACCGGTTCGGGCAAATCCACGACGCTTGGCCTGCTGCATCGGGCCTTTGATCCGCAATCGGGACGCATTCTGGCCGATGGTGTGGACATTCGCGACATTTCACTGGGGTCGCTGCGCCGCAACATCGGCGTGGTGTTTCAGGAGCCGATGCTCTTTGCCCGCTCGATCCGCGAGAACCTGACCGTCGGCAAGCCGGATGCCACCGATGCCGAGATGCACGAGGCGCTGGCGCGGGCGCAGGCAACAGAAATCATGTCGCGCCAGTCGGACGGTCTCGACACGCTGGTGGGCGAGCGTGGCCGCACGCTCTCCGGCGGCGAGCGCCAGCGGCTCTCCATTGCCCGCGCGCTCTTGAAGAACCCGCCAATCCTCATCCTCGATGAAGCAACATCGGCGCTGGATGCCGCCACAGAGGTTAAGCTGCAGAAGGCACTCGACGAGGTGATGAAGGACCGCACGACCTTCGTCATCGCCCACCGCCTCGCCACTATCCGCAATGCGACACGCATCCTCGTGTTCGAGCAGGGCGTGATTGTCGAAAGCGGCTCGTTCGATGAGCTGGTCGCCAAGGGCGGGCGCTTTGCTGCGCTGGCACGGGCCCAGTATCTGGCAACCGACAAGAAGAAG
>JANMMX010000409.1:0-2560 GCA_031373605.1 Allobosea sp.
TCAGGTTCCGGCCTGTCAGTCAGGCACCCTTGGCGGTTGCCAATGCCACCCCTGCCGAGGGTGCAAGGCCGGCTGGAACTGGCGCTGGTGGCCAGCAAGGTGGCGGTCGCGCACTGGCCACCCTGCGCGAGCGCATCGACAGCGAGATCAAGCCCACACCTGAGCAGGCCAAGGCCATCGCCGCGATCTTTGTCGAGATGCGCAGCGGCAGCCGCAACATGCAGAACCTCTCCGAGGACGAGCGCCGCGCCGCCTTCCGCGCGGCCCGCACCGACCTGTCGGTCAAGATTGCCGCTGCTCTCGACCCTGAGCGCCGCACAGCTTTCGAAGCGATGATGCAAGCCGGTGCCCAGCGTCAGCAGGAGGCGCCATCCGCACGCATCTTTGTGCTTGACGCCGCCAGCAACCAACCCAAACCCGTTACCATCCGCGTTGGCCCCACCGATGGTGCTTTCACGCAAGTGGTCTCGGGTGAGCTGGCAGATGGCGCACAAGTCATCATCGGCGGTGGACCCAAGCCCAGCGCAGCGAGCGCAACCGTTCCGGCATCTGGGCCACCGCGCGGCCCGAGGCTGTTCTGAGCCATGCCCCTGATCGAAGCCATCAGCCTCTCCCGCGTCTATGATCTGGACTCAGGTCGCGTGACAGCGCTGGATCATGTCTCGCTGGAGATAGAGGCAGGCGAGCTTGTGGCCGTGATGGGCCCATCCGGCTCCGGCAAATCGACCTTTATGAACCTTGTCGGCTGTCTCGACCGGCCAAGCGCGGGCAACTACCGCCTCGATGGTGTCGCGGTGGAAACGCTGAACAAGGATGGCCTTGCCGAGTTGCGCAACCGCAAGATCGGCTTCGTCTTCCAGCAGTTCAACCTGCTGCCGCGCATTGATGCGGCCACCAATGTCGAGCTGCCGATGGTTTATGCCGGGCTGGACCGGAAGGCGCGGCGCGTGCGGTCGCTCGCCGCTCTCGAACGTGTCGGGCTGTCCGACCGCTGGCACCACAGGCCCATGCAGCTCTCCGGCGGCCAGCAGCAGCGGGTGGCGATTGCCCGCGCACTGGTCAACGAGCCGCGCCTGCTGCTGGCGGACGAGCCCACCGGCGCGCTGGACAGCAGGACAGCGCTGGAAATCCTGGCACTGTTTCAGGCGCTTAACCGTGACGGTGTGACTGTGGTGATCGTCACCCATGACCCGGAGGTCGCCCGCCATGCGCGGCGCGTCATCCGCTTCCGCGACGGGCGGCTTCTGTCCGACACGCGCCAGGAACCCGCCGATGCGCAGGCGGCCCTGGCGAGCGATGTCGCGCCTGGAGAACAAGTGCCTGAAGCAGCGGCGACCGCCGCATGAACCTGTGGGAAGCCATTCGTTCGGCCCTGTCTGCCATCGCAGCCAATGCCCTTCGTTCAGGGCTCACCATGCTGGGCATCATCATCGGCGTGGCAGCCGTCATCGCGATGGTCGCCATCGGCTCGGGTGCACGCGAGCGCGTCACGGGCCAGATCAAGTCGCTGGGTGCAAACCTCGCCATCATCCAGTCCGGCAATGTCACGCAAGGCGGTGTGCGGCTGGGTGTCGGCGCCTCCTCGACGCTGACCGACGAGGACGCGCGCGCCATTGTGCGCGAGGTGGAGAACGTCACTGCCGCAGCTCCCCTCCTCAACACACGGGCGCAGGCCGTTTTCGCTGGCAACAACTGGTCGACCCAGATCATCGCGACCGATCTCGACTATTTCGTCGCCCGCGAATGGGAGGTCGAGAATGGCCGCCTGTTCGATCCGGAGGAAATCCGGCGCGGCGAGATTGTCGCCATCATCGGCAAGACGGTGGCCACCAGCCTGTTCGGGCAGGAAGACCCGCTGAACCAGCTCTTCCGCATCCGCAATGTGCCCTTCCGCGTCATCGGCATCATGGCCACCAAAGGCCAGTCGGCGCTGGGTCAGGATCAGGATGATGTGATCTTCGTGCCGCTCGACACGGGCCGCCGCCGCATCATTGGCCGCAATTATGCGCGCGACCGCTCTGTGCAAACGATCATGGTCAAGTTTGCGAGCGAAGGCGCAATCGTGCCCGGCATCGAGCAGACGCGCGCCCTGCTGCGCCAGCGACATCGCCTTGGCGACGATCTCGAGGACGATTTCGCCATACGCAATCTGACCGAGATCGCCAACACCGCGACAGCCGCCGCAAACACCCTGTCCTGGCTGCTGGCGGCGGTCGCCGCCGTCTCGCTGCTGGTCGGCGGCATCGGCATCATGAACATCATGCTGGTCTCGGTGACCGAGCGCACCCGCGAGATTGGCCTGAGGCTCGCTGTCGGCGCCAGGCCCCGCGATGTGCTGAGCCAGTTCCTGATCGAGGCGACGACGCTCGCGACAATTGGCGGCGCCATCGGCGTGGCGCTCGGCGTGTCTGCTGCGCTCGCCATCGCCTCGGCAGCAGGCTGGCCTTCGGTGATCTCGTTTCAGGCCATTGCCCTGGCCGTGGGTGTGTCAGGCCTGATCGGCGTGTTCTTCGGGTTCTATCCGGCAAGACAGGCCGCGCGGCTTGACCCGATCGAGGCG
>JANMMX010000013.1:0-1740 GCA_031373605.1 Allobosea sp.
CGCGTGGCGGTGGCCAGGCCAATGCCGGAATTGCCGCCGGTGACCAGGATCGCCTTGCCTGAAAGTCCTTGCATCTGTGCACCTGTTTGCTGAGGCTGCTGGAAGTTGATCTGAACTGTCGCAGCTTGGGTGGATTTCGCAACGTGAAACGGATTGTCGCACGGAAGTGGTTTCTGGCGCTCGGTGCAGCGCTGCTGGCTGCCCTGCAGGCAAACGCGGCGCTGGCCTGCTCCTGCCGTCCGCGCACGGCTGAGCAAATCATCGAGGCGGCAACGGTGGTGGTCGATGGCAAGGTGACCGGCGTGGCGCGTGACGGCGGACGGCTTGCTGCGACCATCAGCGTGGCGCGCATCATCAAGGGCCGTGTCGGGCGCGAACTGATCGTCAAGACACAAGACAATTCAGCGGCTTGCGGCATTGCGCTCGAGCGGGGCCAGATTGTCCGCATCGCCGCCGACAAGCTGAATGACGGGCTCTGGACCAACCTCTGCCTCGCACTGCCTGCGCCGAAACCGCGCAGCTAGGCGAGCGCGCTGTGGAGAATCGGGCGTCAGGCCTTTCTTCAGTGCGGCTGGCGACTATGGTGCGGCCATGGCCAAAGCAACGACCCCGGCAAGCCCGCTCCACATCCTCAAGCTGTGCGTGGGTTGCGACTCGATCCGCGATCTGGAGGACTGGATTGCCGAGTCGATGGCGCTATGGCGCAGGCTCGGCCGGTCAGAGGAGCAACTGCACACGACTCGCATGGTGCCCAAGCGCATCGAAGAGATCGTCGGTCAGGGTTCGCTCTTCTGGGTCATCAAGGGGCAGGTGAGTGCGCGGCAGATCATCACCGACATTCGCCCTTTCACCGATGTCGATGAGATTGGCCGTTGCCATCTGGTGCTCGAGCCTAAGGTTGTGCCGGTGGAGCCGCGTCCCTGCCGTCCGTTCCAGGGCTGGCGCTATCTGACCGATGCCGACAAGCCGCGCGATCTGGGCGCAGGCGGTGGTGATTTCAGCGCCATGCCAGAAGAGATGCGGCGGGAGCTGGCCGGGCTCGGGTTGTTGTAGGCTTGGGCTTGTTGCGCTTGCAGTCAGTTGCTGGCGAGTTCAACACAACCGTCATCCTCGGGCTTGTCCCGAGGACCCACGTCTTGTGATGTGACCAGGCAGGAAGGCGTGGGTGCTCGGGACAAACCCGAGCATGACGCGTTTGGAGCTTCCGCCCTCGATCCCTCCCCGCATTGAAGTCGGGTCTACCCGACTTCAGCATTGCAATGTTCAGATCGGGTCAACCCGATCTGAATGGGGAGGGAGGCTTCAAATTCTCACACTGCGATGTTGTCGATCAGCCGGGTGCTGCCGAGCCGGGCTGCCAGGATCATGCGCAGCGGGCCATCGCCGGGGGACTGGACCACGGCGAGTGATTCCGCGTGGCGTACTTCCAGATAGTCCAGCTCGAATCCCGCCTGAACTATGGCCATCTGCGCGGCAGCGACGGCTGCCATGATAGGCACGCCGTTGCGGATAGCAGAGGCTGCTTTCTGCATCTCGCGCGGAATGGTCGGCACCAGCGCGCGCTCCTCAGTGCTCAGGTAGCGGTTGCGCGAGGACATGGCGACACCGTCCGCCTCGCGGATGGTGGGCAAGGGCACGATGGTGAGGCCAAGGTCGAGATCAGCCGCCATGCGGGTCACGACCTTGAGCTGCTGATAGTCCTTCTCGCCGAAGATCGCGAAATCCGGGCGGCATTGCGTG
>JANMMX010000029.1:0-8829 GCA_031373605.1 Allobosea sp.
CCGCGCCAGATGAAGCTGGCCCAGACCGCGAGCGTGCAGATGGCAAGCACAGCTGCGATGGGGCGGTCCACGAAAGCGAGCCAGTTGCCCGAGGCCTTCATCATGGAGGTGGTAAAATGGTCTTCGATCATCCGGCCGAGCACGAGGCCGAGGATGACGGGTGCGACCGGGTAGTCATTCTCTTCCAGCACGAAGCCGATCAGGCCGAAGACCAGCATCACGCCGACATCGAAGAAGGAGTTGTTGATTGCGTAGGAGCCCAGCATGCAGAACAGGAAGATGATCGGCATCAGCACGTTGCGCGGCGTGTTCAGGATCTTGCCGGAGGATCTGATCGCCAGCCAGGCCAGCGGCCACATCATCAGGTTTGCAATGATGAACGCCCAGAAGATCGAATAGACCAGCGGTGCCTGTGTCTGGAAAATCATCGGGCTGGGGGTCAGCCCCTTCATGTAGAGCACGCCGATGGCAATGGCGGTGACACTGTCGCCGGGGATGCCAAAGACAAGTGCCGGAATCCACGCGCCCGAAATGGCGGCATTGTTGGCCGCACCGGCATCAACCAGACCTTCGGCATGGCCGGTGCCAAACTTCTCCGGCTCCTTCGAGAAGCGGCGGCCGATGCCATAGGTGACCCAGGCAGCGATGTCGGCGCCAGCGCCGGGAAGCGCGCCGATGAACGTGCCAATGCTGGAGCCGCGCAGCAGGTTCCAGCGGTATTTCCACAAAAGCGCCCCCTGACCCTTGAAGATTGGGCCATCGGCGCGACGGGTCTCGCCACCATGCGTGTTTGGATTGAGGGCGAAACGCAGCACTTCGGTGAAGGCGAAAAGGCCGATCATGGCCGGGATGAAGTTGACGCCGTCGAGCAGGTTCTTCTCGCCATAGGTGAAGCGCGGATGGCCGACAGCGATGTCAATCCCGATGCAGCCAACCAGCAGGCCCAGGATCATCGCGATCATCGACTTGAGCAGCGAGGAGCCGGCCACGAAGATCGAGGCCGTCAACCCGAGCAGGCCAAGCCACAGATATTCGAAAGATGAGAACTTGACGGCGAAACTGGCAATGCCGGGGGCGGCCACCATCAGCACAGCCGTGCCGAACAGGCCGCCAATGACACTTGTTGTGACGCAGGTGCCGAGCGCAAAGGCGCCTTGGCCCTTCTTTGTCATGGCATACGCCTCTTCGGTGTAGGCCGCCGAGGCCGGTGTGCCGGGGATGCGCATCAGCACGCCGGGAATGTCTCCGGCAAAGATCGCCATCGCGGTCGAGGTCACGATGACGGCAAAGGCTGCAACGGGATCAAGCGAGAAGGTGATGGGCACCAGCAGCGCAATCGCCATCGTCGCCGTCAGGCCAGGCATGGCACCGACGAAGATGCCGAAGACCGAGGCCACCAGCATCAAGGCAATGATCTTGGGATCAAGCAACAGGGAGAGTGCTGCAATCGAGGCGGAGACCGGATCCATCAGAGCCACTTTCCAAAGATGTCCAGCGGGCCCAAGGGCAGGGGAATGCGCATCACCCGGACAAAGAAGAGATTGAGCCCGATCACGAGGATCAGCGTGATCGCGATTGCGAGCGGCCAGCGCACACCGAAGGCCAGCAGCAACATGCCGAGCGCCAGAATGCCGACGATGATGAAGCCGAGTGACTGGCCCAAACCTGCAAACAGCGCACAGGATGCAAACACGGCCAGAGCACGCAGCAGCGAGGGGACATTGCGGACTTCCGGATCGATGATGACGGCTGGAACCGATCTAGTTGCGCGCCATGCGGTCGCGAGCTGGAGGGTTGCTGCCACAGCCAGCGCCGATGCCAGCACAATCGGGAACAGGCCTGGCCCGACAGCCATGCCCGCCATGCGCGGGAATTTCATGGCCTCCAGGATGACAAAGACGGCCAGCCCCAGCAGGGCAAGCGCCAGCAATCGCTCGTTGAAGCGCATTGAAAAATCCGATTTGCAGAGGTGAGAGAAAAGGTGAGGCGACGCGAGGCCGCCTCACACAGTGACAAATCCTGAGTGGGGAGGTTCGCTCAGGATTTGATCAGGCCCAGGGAGGCCATCGTTGTTGCCATGTCCTTGTCGAGCTGGATCTGCAGCACCTCGAGATCCTTCGGGCCGCCGTAGTTGATCGAGAAGCCACGGCCCCCGGCAAATGTCTGCCAATCGGGCGATGCGAGGATCTTCTTCACGCTTGCATCGATCCGCGCCACGATGGCTGGATCAACGCCTTTGGGGCCCTGAAGCGAGATGAAAGAGGTCAGTTCCCAAGCATAGCCCTGCTCGCGCACGGTCGGCACATTCGGGAATTTCGGATTGCGGGTCGGCCCCATCACGGCCAGCGCCTTGAGCTGGCCGGATTCGACCAGTGCAGCGGATTCGCCCGTCGATGCTGTCACGATATGGATGCCGCCAGCCAGCAGTTCCTGCGCCGCGCGTGCTGCACCCTGCGAGGGAATCCACGGCGCAGCATTGACGTCAACGCCGGCGCTCTTCAGCAGGCCGCCCATGGCAATGTGCCAGATGCCGCCTTGTCCGGTGCCGGACGCCTTGTACTTGCCCGGGTTCTTCCGGATGTCCTCGATGGCATCCTTCAGGCTGTTCCAAGGGCTGTCCTTGGCCACCTGAAAGCCGGCTTCGGTGCGGTTCAGCAGCGAGATCGGCGTAAAATCCTTGTGGGTGAGCTTGGTCAGTCCGGTCTGGTGCATCATTGTGATTTCAGCCGTGACGGCACCGAACGTGTAGCCATCGGCCACTGAGTTCGCGATGGCCGAGTGGCCTGTCACGCCGTTGCCGCCGGTTTGGTTGATGACGTTGACGGCGACACCAAGGTCTTTCTCGAGAAAGCTTGCGAGGGTGCGCATGTGCGCATCGGTGCCACCCCCCGCGCCCCACGGGACGATGATGGTGATCGGCCGCTGCGGCCAGGCCTGTGCCTGGACAGCAGGGGCAAGAGCGAGAGAGGCGGCAAGGCAGAAAGCCCCTGCCAGAGCTGTGCGACGATTTATCATGAGCGTTCCCTTAATTGATTTTCTTATCTGGATTAATATTCCAGATTGATTTTCGCTTTACTCAGGTCAGGCATGACTGTCAACAGCCCTGCGCTGTGGAAGGCATGGAAAATGAAACGACGGAAAGCGGGAAAATGGATTGGAACGCTGTCGCTTGGGCTGTTTCGCCTCGTCCAGAGCAGGGAGATCAGCTCTGCGCGTCCTTCCGGTTCAGGCGCTGCTCTTGAGTGCGGGAGCCTCAGCCAGAAGCCATTGCGCCAGAACATCGACCTCGGCGCGCTGGCCGTGATCCTGTGGTCGCGCAAGCCAGTAGCCCGAGGCGCTGGCAAAGCTCATCTCTTCCAGCGCGACCAGTGCCCCGCTGGCCAGCTCCTCGCCCAGAAAACAGCGTGGGATCAGTGCAAAGCCGAGACCTGCGACCGCTGCCCTGACAATCACGGACATGTAGCCGTAGCGGATGGTGTGGGTAGGCACAGCGCCGCGCAGCCCGTGCGCTTCGGTAAACTCGGCCCAATAGGCCGGCATCTGGAAATGCTGCAACAGCGTGAGCTTCTGGACATCCTGGGGCGCAATGGTGCTGCCATGCCGCTCCAGCAGCATTGGCGAACAGACGAAGGCCATCTCGCGCCCGAAAAGATATTGTGCGGCGAAGCCCGGCCAGTGCCCTTCGCCGTGGCGGATGTCGATGTCAGGTTCTTCGCTTTCGTTCTCTGAGACATAGTGCGTGAACTGCACATCGATGTCCGGGTGCAGGGCCGAGAATGCAGGAAAGCGCTGCATCAGCCAGCGTTCTCCCACAATCGCCAGCATGTGCAGCCGGACAGGGGCCGCCCTGTCGCGCCGCTCCAGCAGTCGCCGGTGGCCACGTGTCAATTGTTCGAGCGCGGCTTCGGCATAAGGCCGATAAAGCTCACCGGCCTGCGTCAGCGCCAGCCCATATGGCTTGCGCTCGAACAAGGCACAGCCAAGGTTGTTTTCCAGCAGCAGCACCTGTTTCGAAACAGCACTCTGCGTCAGATGCACGGCCTCCGCCGCACGCTGCGTGGAACCGGACCGCGCCACAGCCGCAAAGACCCGCAGCGAGGTGATGGATGGCAGATTGGCTTCATTGCCCATGAATGTTCTGGCCCATAGGTATTCCATTTTCGACTAGGCGGCAGAAATCGTTTCGTTTGCGGCGTTGGCCGTCAAGCGCAAAACTGATGTGCATGAAAGAACTCGCATGAACCAGCCAACACGTCTCTGGGGCGGTCGCTTCCGCAAGCCGCCAGATGAAAGCATGATGCGGCTGTCAAGCGCCGCAATTGCCCATGCCCGCCTGATCCCCCATGACACGAGGGGCGGCATTGCCCATAGCGGAGCCTTGCTGAAGGAAGGCCTTCTGAACGAGGTTGAGCACGGCCAGATCGTGGCTTGCCTCACAGCGATCAGTGCCGAGTGCGCGGGTGGCACTCTGGCGCCCTCAGCGGACGACGAGGACATTCACACTTTTGTCGAGCGCGTGCTGGTCGCACGCATTGGCGACACGGGCGCCAAGCTGCGCGCGGGCCGTTCACGCAACGATCAGGCCGCCAACAACCTCAAGCTCTATCTGCTCGAGGAAAGCCGCCAGATCGTGGCGGAAATGGCAGCCCTCATGCAGGCCCTGGCAGATCAGGCCGAGTTGCACGCAGCCAGCATCTGCCCCGGCTTCACGCATTTGCAGAGCGCCCAGCCCGTCACTTTTGGCCATTGGCTGATGGCGCATGGCCAGACGCTGGCGCGCAATGCCGCGCGGTTTCAGGATTTTGCAAGGCGCAGCTCCGTCTCGCCGCTCGGTGCTGCCGCACTGGCGGGCTCCGCCATCACGCGTGACCCAGCCGCTGTGGCGCGCAATCTTGGCTATGACAGCGCCTTCGAAAACTCGGTCGATGCGGTTGCCGCACGCGACCATGTGGCGGAGTTCCTCTTTGTCGCGGCGATGACGGCGGTCGATCTGTCGCGGCTGGCGGAGGAGATCACGCTCTGGTGTTCGCGCCAGTTTGGCTGGATCATGCTGGATGACGGCTTCGCCACCGGCTCCTCCATCATGCCGCAGAAGAAGAATCCCGATATTGCCGAGATCACGCGAGGCCGCGCTGCGCGCCTGATTGGCGATCTGGTCACCATGCTGGGTGCGCTCAAAGGCCTTCCGCTCGCCTATAACCGTGATCTGGCCGAGGACAAGCGGGCGGCATTTGATGCGGTCGATGTGCTGCACGAAGTGCTGCCGGCCTTTGCCGGGCTAGTCGCCAGCATGACGGCCAATGCCAAGATCATGCGCGCGCAAGCTGGCGAGGGATTTGCGCTGGCGACCGAGGTTGCGGACTATCTCGCACGGAAGGGCGTGCCGTTTGCCGAGGCGCATGACATCACTGGCAACCTGATCCGGCATTGCGAGGATGTGGGCCGCGACCTGCAGGCGCTGGACGCCATTGAACTTCGCGCGATTGATCCAAGACTCGGCCCCGATCTGATGGCACGGCTGACGTTGGATGCCGCGGTCGCCGCCCGCAGTGGCGCAGGCGGTACAGCGCCAGAGCGCGTCCGCGAGCAGATCGCGCGCTTCCGGCTGGTCGCAGACCGGACGGCGATATGGGCGGGACAAACACCATGAATACAATCTCGAAAGTCACGCTGCCTATGCGCGACATGGGCGACGTCGCTGGCCTGCGCATCGTGCCGCGCCGCTTTTATGGTCGCTGGGTGGCAGCCGTGCTGATCCTTTGTGCCTTCGCATGGGTGGTCAAGGCCTTCGCCGAGGGGCAGATCGCCTGGAATGTCGTCGCCCAGTTTTTTACAGCACCCGCCATTCTGGCCGGGCTCGTCAACACCGTCATCATGACAGCCTGCGCCATGGCGCTGGGCATCACGCTCGGTGTTGTTTTCGCGGTCATGTACATGTCGCCCAACCCGGTGCTGCGCGGCAGCGCGCTGTTCTACATCTGGTTTTTCCGCGGCACGCCGCTGCTGTTGCAATTGCTGCTCTGGTTCAACCTCGCGCTGGTCTTTCCCAAGCTTGGCATTCCGGGCGTGTTCGAGATGCGCACGGTCGATGTGATGACGCCCTTCGTCGCGACCCTGCTGGGGCTTGGCATGAACCAGGGTGCCTACACCGCCGAAGTCATCCGCTCCGGCATTCTCTCGGTCGACACCGGCCAGACGGAGGCCGCCAAATCCATCGGCATGGGTCGCCTCACTGTGCTGCGCCGCGTGGTGCTGCCGCAGGCCATGCGCGTCATCATCCCGCCGGTTGGGAACGAGTTCATCTCGATGGTGAAGCTGACCTCGATTGCCAGCGTCATCCAGTATTCCGAAATCCTGCGCAATGCCCAGACGATCTACTACGCGAATGCGCGCGTGATCGAACTGCTGATCGTCGCCGCCGCCTGGTACCTGATGGTGGTGACCTTGCTGCAGATCGGCCAGTTCTTTCTCGAGCGCCGATTCTCGAAGGGCCGCGGCGAGCGCAGGCCGAAAGCCGACCTGGGAGCAGCCTCATGAGCGTACCACTCCCCATGATTGTCGCGCGCGATGTCACCAAGGTGTTCGGCTCCTTCAAGGCGCTGGACGGTGTCTCGATGGAGATCGAACAGGGTTCGGTCCAGTGCATCATCGGGCCATCTGGCTCCGGCAAGAGCACCTTCCTGCGCTGCATCAACCAACTGGAGAAGATCGACCGCGGTGCCATGTGGGTCGATGGCGAGCTGATCGGCTATTGCCGCAAGGGCGACGCGCTCCACGAATTGACCGATGCCGAGATTGCCCAGCAGCGGCTTTCAACCGCCATGGTGTTCCAGCGCTTCAACCTGTTCAACCACATGACGGCGCTGGAGAACATCATCGAAGGGCCGATCACCGTGCTGACGCGGCCGCGTCGCGAGGCCATCGACGAGGCCATGGCCCTGCTGGAGCGGGTCGGCCTGCCCGAGAAGCGCGAGGCCTATCCCATCGAGCTTTCCGGCGGCCAGCAGCAGCGCGTGGCGATTGCGCGTGCCATGGCCATGCGGCCGAAGGTGATGTTGTTTGACGAGCCAACCTCCGCGCTTGACCCCGAACTGGTTGGCGAGGTGCTCGCCGTGATGCGGGCGCTGGCCGAAAGCGGCATGACGATGATCGTCGTTACCCACGAGCTGGGCTTTGCCCGCGAAGTGGCGAGCGATGTCGCATTCATGGACAAGGGTGAGATGGTGGAGCGCGGTCTCCCCTCTGTCGTGCTCGCAAAGCCAGCCCAGCAGCGCACACGAGACTTCATTTCTGCCGTTCTCCGCTGATCCCACGCCACCTACCACTGGAAGGAAACACCATGCTCCGGACATTTCTTGCCTCTGCTGCTCTCATTGCCCTCAGCCACGCCGCCCAGGCACAAGCCGTGCCGGACCGCATCAAGGCTGCCGGGAAACTGGTGATCGCGACCCAGCCGAACTATGCGCCCATCACCTTCAAGGACCCGGCCACCAACACGCTGACCGGCTTCGACATCGATCTGGGCAGTGCCATTGCCGCTGAGCTTGGTCTCAAGGTGGAGTGGCAGGAGACGGCCTTTGCGCAGATGCTGCCCTCGCTGCAGACGGGCCGCGTCGACACGGTCATGGCCTTCATGTCGGACACACCGGCCCGGCGCGAGACCGCCGATTTCGTCAACTATGTCCGCTCTGGCGCGCAGTTCTATACACAGGCCAGCCGCACCGACATCAAGGCCTGGCCGGATCTCTGCGGCAAGAAGATCGGGGCCAGCCGCTCGACTACGTGGCCGGCCGACATCGCCGCCTGGTCAAAGGACAATTGCGAGGCCAAGGGCCTGAAGCCCGTCGAAGTGGTGGGCACCGAAGGCTCGGTCGATGCCCGCGCGCAGCTCAAGACCGGGCGTCTTGATGCCGGCGTGCAGGGCAACGAGACCTTGCCCTATTTCCAGAAACTGGAGGCCAACACCTACATGCCGGTCGGTGAGCCCTTCACCGACAAGCTGGTGGGCATTCCGTTCGCCAAGACACCCGAAGGCGCCCAGTTGCGCGACGCCGTCAAAGGCGCCATCGAGCGGCTCCAGACCAAGGGCACCTATTTCGAGCTTCTGGCGAAGTACGGCATGCGCACCAACACCCTGCGCCCGATCACGGTCAATCAGGGCAAGTGAGAGGCCAGTGACGTTGGCCTCCAGGCAGTGAAACCCCAAACTCAGCCAGCGTCATGAGTTCGCGCACACGACGCGGCTGACGACGCTGGCAGGGGCCCGTGGTGACCTATTGATCTGGCGGGCGGGCAGCCAAAGCTTGCGTCCGCATACAAACTGAACTGGCGATCGTCATCAGCCATTGCCATCAAGTGCCAGGCGTGCCGGGATATGAAGCGACCGGTCAGATCCCGACGTCCATCGCAACGCCGCTCATCCGAACGAACAACAAGGTCAGCGTCGGTTTGGCTGCCAGGAGAGGTAGCCCGGGAAATCTGGACACCCAGGATGATTGGCGTTTCTGCGTGAGCGTGGCTCGGGATGCGCCGTGAACAGGAGCTCCGATGGCGATACGGGCACGCCGGAACCATATGTCGGCCTTGAAGGCGAAGGCGTTGCTGGCCGCGATCAGGTGCGAGAAGACGCTGTTGGAATTGGCGCAGCAATCCGTTGTCTGGATCAACCAGACCAAGCAGTGGCGCGACCAGCTTCCTGAAGGGGCTGTCGAGCAGCTCGGCTCCGAGGCCAGGCCTGAGCCGCAGGCACCTGCTATCGATATGAAGGCCCTTCACGCGAAGATCGGAAAGTTGACGTCGGTCAACGATCCCTGCCCAAGCCAGGGCCAT
>JANMMX010000046.1:0-22526 GCA_031373605.1 Allobosea sp.
ACCGATTCCTTCTGACCGCAGCCGCGATAGACGGCGTCGATCATTCCGGAAATCTCCTTCTTGGTCATCAGCTTGTTGACGACGTCGAAGGTCATGTTCTGGTGCTCAGGCAGGGCGGTCGAGAGAATGACGCGGCCTGGCGTGGTGTCATAGATCTTGGTGTAGTGCTTGCCGTCGGCGCCGAGGCCGGTCCAGCGATACTTGATCTTGGAATGCAGTGTGACGACCTTCTCGTTGATCGCATGCTCCAGCTCGCCGAAATCACCGAAGATCTTGCCCTGGCCGGGCTCACCATCGGAGATGATCGACAGATAATACAGACCCAGCACGATATCCTGCGACGGCACGATGATCGGCTGGCCGTTGGCAGGGTGCAGGATGTTGTTGGTCGACATCATCAGCACGCGCGCTTCCAGCTGCGCTTCGAGCGACAGCGGAACGTGCACAGCCATCTGGTCGCCGTCGAAATCGGCATTGAAAGCGGCGCAGACCAGCGGATGCAGCTGGATCGCCTTGCCCTCGATCAGCACCGGCTCGAAAGCCTGAATGCCGAGGCGGTGAAGCGTCGGCGCGCGGTTCAGCAGCACCGGATGCTCGCGGATGACCTCGTCCAGGATGTCCCAGACCTCCGGCCGCTCCTTTTCCACCAGCTTCTTGGCCTGCTTGACGGTGGCCGAGAAGCCCTTGGCGTCAAGCCGCGAATAGATGAACGGCTTGAACAGCTCGAGCGCCATCTTCTTCGGCAGGCCGCACTGGTGCAGCTTCATCTCGGGACCAACCACGATGACTGAGCGGCCCGAATAATCGACGCGCTTGCCGAGCAGGTTCTGCCGGAAACGGCCCTGCTTTCCCTTCAGCATGTCGGCGAGCGACTTCAGCGGACGCTTGTTGGCACCGGTGATGACACGACCACGGCGGCCATTGTCGAACAGCGCATCAACCGATTCCTGAAGCATGCGCTTCTCGTTGCGGATGATGATGTCGGGCGCGCGCAGTTCGATCAGCCGCTTCAAACGGTTGTTGCGGTTGATGACGCGGCGATACAGGTCGTTCAGATCGGACGTGGCAAAGCGGCCACCATCCAGCGGCACCAGCGGACGCAGATCCGGCGGGATAACCGGGACGATCGTCATGATCATCCATTCCGGCTTGTTGCCCGATTCCTGGAATGCCTCGATGATCTTGAGGCGCTTCATCAGCTTCTTGGGCTTCAGCTCGGAGGTGGTTGTGGCCAGCTCGTGCTTGATGTCGGTCGCGATCTTCTCGAGATCGAGATCGCGCAGCATCTGACGGATCGCTTCCGCGCCGATCATGGCGGTGAAGGTGTCAGCGCCATACTCTTCCTGGCAGCGCAGGAACTCATCCTCCGACAGAAGCTGACGCTCCTTCAGCGGCGTGAGGCCCGGCTCGATCACGACATAGGATTCAAAATAGAGAACGCGCTCCAGCTCCTTGAGCGGCATTTCCATCAGGAGGCCGATGCGCGAGGGCAGCGACTTCAGGAACCAGATATGCGCCACCGGGGCGGCCAGCTCGATATGGCCCATGCGCTCGCGCCGGACACGCGCCAGGGTCACTTCAACCTGGCACTTCTCGCAGATGACGCCCTTGTACTTCATGCGCTTGTACTTGCCGCACAGGCACTCGTAATCCTTGATCGGCCCGAAGATGCGGGCGCAGAACAGGCCATCGCGCTCGGGCTTGAAGGTGCGGTAATTGATGGTCTCAGGCTTCTTAACCTCGCCGAAAGACCACGACAGAATCTTTTCCGGGCTCGCGATCGAGATGCGGATGGCATCAAACCCTTGGGGCTGAACCTGCTGGCCGAAAAGATTCATGACGTCTTGATTCATGACCGTCTCCTGATGCCTCGGGCGCAATCTGCACCGTCAAGGGCTGTCATCTGAAGCGCCGGCGGCGGTGCTGCCGCCGGCAATATTGCATTGGAACTGCCCGAAACTGGGCGAACGCGTTTACTCGGCGGCTTCAGCCGGGAATTCGCCCGGCTTGGGCTTGTTGCTCTGCAACTCGACATTGAGGCCGAGCGACCGCATTTCCTTGACGAGCACGTTGAAGCTCTCAGGGATGCCGGACTCGAAGTTGTCCTCGCCGCGCACGATCGACTCGTAGACCTTGGTGCGGCCAGCCACGTCATCCGACTTCACAGTCAGCATTTCCTGCAGCGTGTAGGCGGCGCCATAGGCTTCAAGTGCCCACACCTCCATCTCGCCGAAGCGCTGGCCGCCGAACTGCGCCTTGCCGCCCAGCGGCTGCTGGGTGACGAGCGAATAAGGCCCGATGGAACGCGCGTGGATCTTGTCATCGACAAGGTGGTGCAGCTTCAGCATGTAGATGTAGCCGACAGTCACCTTCCGGTCGAAAGCATCGCCCGTGCGGCCGTCATACAGGGTGACCTGACCAGACCGGTCGAGACCGGCCTGCTCCAGAAGACGCTCGATGTCGCTCTCTTTCGCGCCATTGAACACCGGTGTTGCCATCGGCACGCCCCGGCGCAGGTTTTCACCCATGTCGGCAAGCTCGGCGTCATCCATGGAAGCCACAGTCTCGTCATCGCCATAGATCGCGACAAAGCTTTCACGCAGCTTCTTGCCGTCATGTGCCTTGCGATAGGCATCGACAGCCTTGGCAATCTGCTTGCCGAGGCCTGCTGCTGCCCAGCCCAGATGGGTTTCCAGAATCTGGCCGACATTCATGCGGCTCGGCACACCCAGCGGGTTGAGCACGATGTCGGCATGGGTGCCATCTTCCAGGAACGGCATGTCTTCCACGGCAACGATGCGCGAGACCACGCCCTTGTTGCCATGGCGACCGGCCATCTTGTCACCCGGCTGGATCTTGCGCTTCACGGCGACAAAGACCTTGACCATCTTCATCACGCCAGGAGGCATCTCGTCGCCGCGCTGAAGCTTTTCGACCTTGTCGAGGAAGCGCTGCTCAAGGCGCTTCTTTGACTCGTCATACTGCTTCCGCATCTGCTCGATTTCGGTCATCAGCGCGTCGTCGCTGACGGCAAACAGCCACCATTGCGAGCGCGGGAACTCCTGCATCCCCTGACGGGTGATGACGGTTTCCTTCTTGAAGCCCTTGGGGCCGGCCAGACCGGTCTTGCCGTCGAGAATGTCTCCCAGACGCGCAAAGGTGTTGCGGTCGAGGATGGCCTGCTCGTCGTCACGGTCCTTGGCGAGACGCTCGATTTCCTCGCGCTCGATGGCCTGGGCGCGCTCGTCCTTGTCCACACCATGGCGGTTGAACACGCGCACTTCGACAATCGTGCCCTGCACACCCGGCGGCACCCGAAGCGATGTGTCACGGACGTCAGAAGCCTTCTCGCCAAAGATGGCGCGCAGCAGCTTCTCTTCCGGCGTCATCGGGCTTTCGCCCTTTGGCGTGATCTTGCCGCAGAGAATATCGCCAGCGGCCACTTCCGCACCGATATAAACGATGCCGGCCTCGTCGAGATTCTTCAGCGCCTCTTCCGAAACGTTGGGAATGTCGCGCGTGATTTCCTCAGGACCCAGCTTCGTGTCACGGGCCATAACTTCAAACTCCTCGATATGGATCGAGGTGAAGACATCTTCCGAGACAATCCGCTCCGAAAGCAGGATGGAATCTTCGAAATTGTAGCCATTCCACGGCATGAACGCGACGAGCACGTTGCGGCCGAGCGCCAACTCGCCAAGATCGGTCGAGGGACCGTCAGCGACAATGTCGCCCTTCTTGACCAGATCGCCCACCTTCACCAGCGGACGCTGGGTGATGCAGGTCGACTGGTTGGAGCGCTGGAACTTCTGCAGGCGATAGATGTCCACGCCCGGCTTCGTCGGGTCCATGCCCTCCGAAGCGCGCACGACGATACGTGTCGCATCGACCTGATCGACCACACCGGTGCGGCGCGCTGCAATCGCGGCGCCTGAATCGCGCGCCACGATGGCTTCCATGCCGGTACCGACAAATGGCGCATCAGCGCGCACCAGCGGCACGGCCTGACGCTGCATGTTGGAGCCCATCAGCGCGCGGTTCGCATCGTCGTTCTCGAGGAACGGGATGAGCGCGGCAGCAACCGAAACCAGCTGCTTGGGCGACACGTCCATGAAGTCGACCTGCATGACCGGGGTCACGATCACTTCACCGGCGCGGCGGCAGACAATCAGGTCATCCGTCAGCTTGCCAGTGGCGTCGGTGACGACATTGGCCTGTGCGACGTTGTACTTCGCCTCTTCCATGGCCGAGAGATAGATGATGTCATCTGTCAGCTGGCCGTCACGGATGCGGCGATACGGGCTCTCGATGAAGCCATACTTGTTCACACGCGCAAACGTGGCGAGCGAGTTGATGAGACCGATATTCGGGCCTTCCGGCGTCTCGATCGGGCAGATGCGGCCATAATGCGTCGGGTGCACGTCGCGCACCTCGAAGCCGGCACGCTCGCGCGTCAGACCACCAGGGCCAAGCGCCGAAAGGCGACGCTTGTGCGTGACTTCGGACAGCGGATTGGTCTGGTCCATGAACTGCGACAGCTGCGACGAGCCAAAGAACTCGCGCACGGCGGCAGCAGCAGGCTTGGCGTTGATGAGGTCCTGCGGCATCACGGTGTCGATGTCGACAGACGACATGCGCTCCTTGATGGCGCGCTCCATGCGCAGCAGGCCCAGGCGATACTGGTTTTCCATCAGTTCGCCGACCGAACGCACACGGCGGTTGCCGAGATGGTCGATGTCGTCGATCTCGCCCTTGCCGTCGCGCAGATCGACCAGCGCCTTCACGACCGCCAGGATGTCATCCTTGCGCAGCACGCGCACGGTGTCCTCGGCATCGAGATCAAGACGCATGTTCATCTTGACGCGGCCGACAGCCGACAGATCGTAACGCTCGCTGTCAAAGAACAGCGACTGGAACATGTTCTCGGCGGTCTCAAGCGTCGGCGGCTCACCCGGACGCATCACGCGGTAGATGTCGAACAGCGCCTCTTCGCGGCGGGAATTCTTGTCCACCGTCAGCGTGTTGCGGATGTAGGGGCCAATGGTGATGTGGTCGATGTCGAGCAGCGGCAGCTCATTGAAACCGGCCTCGGTCAGCGTCGCCAGAAGCTTCTCGGTGATTTCCTCACCGGCCTCAGCATAGACCTCGCCGGTTTCCATGTTGACCAGGTCCTCGCCGATATACTGGCTGATGAGGTCCTCGTCGGTGGCGCGCAGCGCCTTCAGGCCCTTTTCCGCCAACAGGCGGGCGGCGCGGATCACCAGCTTCTTGCCGGCTTCCACGACAACTTCGCCTGAATCGGCATCCACCAGATCGACAGGTGCCTTCATGCCCTTCATGCGCTCGGCATCGAAGGGAAAACGCCAGCCCGTCTTGTCACGGGTGTAGGGGATCTTGGCGTAGAAATGGCTGAGGATTTCCTCGCCATCCATGCCCAGCGCATAGAGCAGCGACGTCGCCGGAAGCTTGCGCTTGCGGTCGATGCGGGCGTGCACGATGTCCTTGGCGTCAAACTCGATGTCGAGCCACGAGCCGCGATAGGGAATGATGCGGGCGGCAAACAGCAGCTTGCCCGATGAATGCGTCTTGCCCTTGTCGTGATCGAAGAACACGCCCGGCGAACGGTGCATCTGCGAGACAATGACGCGCTCGGTGCCGTTGACGACGAAGGTGCCATTGTCGGTCATGAGCGGCATTTCGCCCATGTAGACATCCTGTTCCTTGATGTCCTTCACCGACTTGGCCTGGGTGTCGGGATCGATATCGAACACGATCAGGCGCAATGTCACTTTCAGGGGAGCGGAATAGGTCATGCCGCGCTGGCGGCACTCGTCCACATCAAACTTCGGCGCTTCGAAGGTGTATTTCACGAATTCGAGCAGCGAAGCACCCGAGAAATCGGAAATCGGGAACACCGAACGGAAGACGGCCTGCAGGCCCTCGTCGCCGCGACCTCCAACAGGCTCCTCGACCATGAGGAACTGATCGTAGGATGCCTTCTGAACCTCGATGAGGTTCGGCATCTCGGCCACTTCCTTGATTTTTCCGAAGAACTTGCGGACGCGCCTGCGGCCCTGGAGCGTGTTGACCATGTTCGTTCCTCGCTTCTCGCATACGGTTTACGGGGCAACCCTGATTTCGGGCTCTCCGATAAACCGCCCGGCACATCCAAAGGTGCCAGCCAATCAATCGTCAGGACTGAGGGGACAATTCCCCGATCAGGCCCGGTTCACGCAATTCACTCTTATTTCGCAGGTCGCGTTTGCCACCTGAAACGACGCAACGGCCCCGGCGGCGCAACGCACCCCGGGACCGCTGGTTATATGCTGAGAGCGACCGGCATCAGCCGGCCAACCTCACTTGAGCTCGACCTTGGCGCCAACGGCCTCGAGCTGCTTCTTGAGCTTCTCGGCCTCGTCCTTGCCAACGCCTTCCTTGACGGCCTTCGGCGCGGCCTCGACCAGATCCTTGGCTTCCTTGAGGCCCAGGCCGGTGATGGCACGGACTTCCTTGATGACCTCGATCTTCTTGTCGCCAACGGCGGCAAGCATCACGGTGAATTCGGTCTGCTCTTCGACAACGGCGGCAGCAGCAGCCGGGCCGGCGGCAACAGCCACGGCGGCGGCGGCGGAAACGCCCCACTTTTCTTCAAGCATCTTGGCGAGGTCAGCAGCTTCCAGAACCGTCAGGCTCGAGAGCTGGTCAACGAGTTTGGTGAGATCAGTCATGTTTCACATCCTTATATATGTTTGGATTCGGTTTTTCTCAGGGGCTTGGCTTGGCTGTCAGGCCGCGTCCTTGTTGGCATAGGCCCCGAACACACGTGCGAGCTTGGCAGCAGGCGCCGTGCTGAGCTGGGCGAGCTTGGTTGCCGGTGCCTGCAGCAGGCCGATCAACTTCGCGCGGAGCTCATCAAGCGACGGCAGGGAGGCAAGCGCCTTCACACCATCGGGGTTCAGGGAGGTCACGCCCATCGCGCCACCCAGGATGACAAGCTTGTCATTGTCCTTGGCGAATGCGACGGCGACCTTTGGCGCTGCCACCGGATCGCTGGAATAAGCGATCAGCGTCGGTCCCTTGAGCAAGGGAACGATGGAGGCAACGTCCGTGCCATCAAGAGCGATCTTGGCCAGGCGGTTCTTTGCAACTTTGACAGTGGCGCCAGCCAACTTCATCTCGCGACGAAGCTTTTGAAACTGGGCGACCGTCAAACCCGCATAATGGGCCACAACGACAACCGATGTGTTCGAAAACACACCGTTGAGGGTTGTGACGGCATCGCGTTTTGCCGCTCTTTCCACGTGGGCTCTCTCCGGTAGGCGAAGGGCACATGCCCTTTGCCGGTTGCACAAGCTGCCGATCGAGACGCTTGCGCGCCGCTCACGACAACCATTGACGCCCTGCCCCCGCGTGGCCGTGCGGGCCAACGTGGATGAGAAAAGCCGAATTGCGGGCGCAAGCCCGAAAACCGGTTGTTTTTCCGTCTATGCAGGCGTTGTGGCATTTTCATGCCACGCGATTATGCCTTTCCGGCGAGCCGGTCCGTGCACCTGCAGTCTCAGACAGGACATGGGCCACCTGCTTCGGAAAATTGCTTTTCCGCTGCCGATGACCCGATAGACCGGCAGTTTCCTGCCGGAATCACAAACGCGACAACCATGGCGTTGGCCATGACTGTCATGCGCATGTTGAACTGATGCCGCTGTCTAACGAGTCGCGGCACATGCGGCAAGCGCAAAATGCAGGAACTGTCTCTTTCAGCTCGCGTCGCATCATCGCGGAACCAGTCCCTGCAGCGCGCGCCAGCCGTCTGCTCGCGACAGCCCGAAGGCCATCACCTTGTGGAACACCGATTGCCACGATCAACGCATGATCCATGGTTATTTTATCGTTACAAAAATCAGCGTATAATTAAATTTCGAATTCATTGATAGTTTAGCATCGTATTGATCGAAATACAAAATCATGAATTGCCTCAAATTGCTTCTATTTATTTTGGCAGAAATCCAGACCCCTTCTCCATGTTGGTCGATGTGGCAGGGAGTGGGTCAAATGTTCGGGACAGAACGTCGACTGAAGACAACAACACTGGCAGCCGGGGTTTTCGGACTTGCCTTGATGCAGGCAGTGCCAGCCAATGCACAGCAGACTGGCAGCACAGCAGGCGTGAACGTGCCCGCCACCAGCATGCCGATTGCGGCTTCAGGTGATGCAAGGGCCCCTTATGCCTGGGTGGATTTCTGCCGTCGCAACATGGCGGAATGCAAGGTGGACGTTTCGGAGCCTGAACGGGTCGAGCTGACGCCAAAACTCTGGAAGACGCTGGTAGCCTCCAATCTGAAGGCCAATCGCGAGATTGAGCCGATCACGGACCAGGATCACTGGGGCGTGGTTGATCGTTGGGACATTCCCACGGATGGCAAGGGCGACTGCGAAGATTATGTGCTGCTGAAGCGCAAGCGTCTGGCTGAACAGGGCGTGCCGCGCCGGGCGATGCGGATCACGGTTGTGATTGACGAGGAAAATGCCGGCCATGCCGTGCTGATGGTGCGCACCGATCGCGGTGACTTCATCCTCGACAACAAGCGCAACGCGGTCCTGCCCTGGCAGCAGACAGGCTACGTCTATGTGAAGCGCGAGTCCTCGGATCAGGTTGCGTGGAAAGGTCTTGGCGGCCTTTCCGGCCCGACAGTGACGGCAGCGCGCTGAGGCAAAGAATTTCCGGGCGCACCGCCCGGGAGAGTTTGGTGAATCTGGTCACGTCCCCACCCCGTCCCAGATCGGGTTCACCAATGAGGGGTCGGCTCCTGTCCCGGGGCCGACCCCACTTTTTTATCGGGAAACGACCGAAGGCCGTTCAGCCGACCGCCTTCAGGCCCTTGGCGAAACGCTTCCAGTTGGCCACATAGCTGGCGGCGGATTGCGTGAGGCGCAGGGCAGCCTCGGCATCAATTGACCGGATGGCGCGCGCTGGCGAGCCGACAATCAGCGAATTGTCCGGAAATTCCTTGCCTTCGGTGACAAGCGCATTGGCACCGACAAGGCAATTCCGGCCAATCTTGGCGCCATTGAGAATGGTCGCGCCCATGCCGATCAGGCTGTTTCCGCCGATGATGCAGCCATGCAGGATGGCGTGGTGGCCAATCGTGCAGTCAGCGCCGATCTCGAGCGGGAAGCCCATGTCGGTGTGCAACATCGCGCCTTCCTGAATGTTGCTGCGCGCGCCAACCGAAATGCGTTCATTGTCGCCGCGCAGCACCGCGCCAAACCAGATGCCGACATCGACCGCCAGCGTGACCTTGCCGATGACATGCGCATCGGGCGCAATCCAGCAACTGCCTGCAGGTGGCGTCTCGGGTGAAATTCCGTCGAGTGAGTAAAGAGGCATGAATTGCGATCTCCGGCTGAGACAACCGAGCAAGCACGGTTTCAGCGCTCAGCGTCAAGAGCGATCGGGATCAGGCGATCAGGCGCAACACAAGGTCCAGTGCCACGCGTCCTGAGGCCAGTGACCACAGTGAGGCCACCATCGAGGCCAGCATCACGAACAGGAACGGCCTGCCCTCGATGCGGCGACCGCGCACGGTGTTGCGCAGGATCAGGAAAGGCGCGGCAAAGACGATCACCGGCACGCTGGCAACAGCCGCAATGCCGCCCGCCTGCAGCAGGCTGAAGCTCGCGCGCCTCTGCGTGAACAGTTCGAAGGCACTGGCCAGCAGCCCGGCAAAAGCAAAACCGAAGAAAAGCGCCTGAATGGCCTCGATGGCAGCGGGTTCGATACGCATGACTTTTGAACCTTGAGCAGCTTTCCGGGACCCTGGAGAGCTTTCAGTCGCGACAGTGCATCATGGTATACGAAACGTTAAGCGGCTTCTGGTTGTGTGGTTAATCTGATGAATTCTGCAGGATACGAGAGCCATGCAACCTGCCAACCACCCGCCCCAGAGCCTTTCAGCCGCAACCATTGCCGCGATCATGCGCGGGCGGCTCACCAAGCCCGCGCCGCCCCCTGCCCGTGCCGACAAGGCGCTGGCCAAGGTTGTTGCCTTGCTGGTGACGGCGGGTGCAGCAGCGACCGGGCTGGCGTATTGGCTGACCCAGCCTGTGCCGCTCGCACCTGATGCCTTGCAGGTCGCGCGTGTTGGCCCATCTGTTCTGGCTGTGCCACGGGTGATGACAGGACCAGTGTTGCACGACAGTGGACAGATCGTTGGCCTCGTGCGCCTGCGGCTGGATTGGCCAGGCCTTGGCCCCGCAACGGCCCAGAGCCGGCAAGTGGTGCACGTCACGATCGCCCCGTTTGACAAGACGGCGGATGCCGCACTCCAGCTGCAGACGTTCTCGCGCTTTCTGGCGCCGACCGCCTGGTCAAACCCCGGCGGACTGGTGGTGCGCAGCTTCTCGAAGGGTTCACCCTATGAGAATGACGAACTCTATCTGGCCTTGCCGGATGGCCGCGATTTCGCAGCGCGCTGCCCGATTGCGCAGTCCAGCAGCCAGCCTGAAGAGCAATGCCGCGCCACCATCCGCCATCGCGGCATGGATGTGGCGCTGCGCTTCCCGCGCGAGATCCTGACGGAGTGGGAATCCATGGTCACGCGAATCCGCGACCAGATTGACGGCATGCTGCGCTAGGGCGCAGCAAACTCAAGCCTCAGGCGAGTTCGCCACCATCAAGATCAACATCGAGAATGGCCATCGTGAAGTTGAAAGAGCGGTCGCCATCCTCGTCGTCCAGATGGATGATGCCGACATATTCCTCGCCGATATAGACCTCGGCTGAGTCATTCTTCTTCACCCGCGGCTTCACTTTGATTTGGCTGTTGGCAAATGTCCGGCGCAGGAAGGCCTCAAGCTTGGCGAGTTCGGTCTTGTCCACGGAAGATGGTCTCCTGATCCTCAAATCTGATGCGGCACGGGATGCCATGGCTGGCCTGTGAGGGCAAGCCGCCATGACACTGGCTGGTATCGTTATCCCGGTTGCCTTGAGGGCGCCAAAGCGCTACCCGACGGCCAACCATTGAAGGAAACTGCCGATGTCCGACAAAGCCGCCGCACCCGTGCTGCCCGATCGCCTGTCCAACAACCCGCACAGCCCCTACCATGATGCGGATGTGCTCGCGCGTGGCGTCGGCATTCGCTTCAAGGGCGTCGAGAAGACCAATGTCGAGGAATATTGCCTGAGCGAAGGCTGGATCCGCGTCTCGGCCGGCACAGCCAAGGACCGCTTCGGCAATCCCATGACCATTCTGCTCAAAGGCCCGGTCGAGGCCTGGTTTCAGGACAATGCCGCCGAGCAGACGGACGCTGACAAAGCCTGAGCCATCTGCCGCATCAGGGCATCACAAACCCGGATCATGCGCCATATGCGCATCATCCAGCAGCATCTGGTCCATGGAGCGCGCAGGCTCGGCACATCCCGCCTCGCCGACCACGCGCGCCGGCACGCCAGCCACCGTCATGTTGCGCGGCACGGCGTTCAGCACCACTGATCCGGCAGCAATGCGCGCGCATTGCCCGATCTCGATATTGCCGAGAATCTTTGCACCTGCGCCAATCATCACGCCCTGGCGAATCTTCGGATGCCGGTCACCCGTCTCCTTGCCCGTGCCGCCCAATGTCACATCCTGCAGGATCGAGACATTGTCCTCCACCACAGCCGTTGAGCCGACCACGAGGCCCGTGGCATGGTCAAGAAAGATTCCGCGCCCCATGACCGCTGCCGGATGAATGTCGGTCTGGAACACCTCTGACGCACGGCTTTGCAGATAAAGAGCCATGTCATGCCGCTTTTGCGCCCAGAGCCAATGCGCCAGACGATGCGTCTGCAAGGCATGAAAGCCTTTGAAATACAGCAGCGGCTCGACCAACCGCTCGCAGGCTGGATCACGGTCGACCACAGCTGCCATATCGGCGCGGAACGCATCCGAGATTGCCGGGCTCGCGGCGAGCGCCTCGCTGAAAATCTGCGCGATCAGTTCGGCAGAGATGGCAGGATGGCCCAGCCGGGAGGCAACACGGTGGATCACCGCCTGCTCCAGCCCCTGCTGGTTGAGCACCGAAGACAGGATCAGACCGGTCAGGGCTGGCTCCGCTGCCATGATCTGCTCCGCCTCACGGCGCACACGCGTCCAGACAGGATCGACCTTGCCAATCCGCGATACCTCGGCTGACGGCTGACGGCTGGTTTGCTGTGACATGGTCTCGCCTTCCACAGATTGATCGCTTCTCGCCTAACAAAGTCCCGGTTCGCCAAGACATCTCGCAAGCGGCATGGTCTCTAGCATATGGGTATCAACGAAGCGCAAATTCAACCGTGCCTTCAGCAGATCAGACTGCTTGTTGTGCAACAGCCAGAAGAGCCCGCGATGCCACCTGCCCTCCTCCTGCCCTCACCCACGCCGCGCCTCGCGCCAACCATTGACGGGCCCATCGCATCGCTGGCCATCGCCAACCCGGCCAGACGGAATGCCTTTGATCTCGACATGTGGCTGGCGCTGCCCGCGCTCATCGCCATGATTGAAGCGCAGCCCGGCGTCAGGGTGCTCGTGCTGCGCGGCGATGGCGGCAGCGCTTTTGCCTCTGGAGCCGACATTTCCGAGTTCGCAACCGTGCGCGCTGACGCGGCTGGCGGCAGGCGCTATGAGGCAGCCAACGAGGCAGCGTTCGAGGCACTGAGCGCCTGCAAGCTGCCGACCATCGCAATGATCCGGCAGTTCTGTCTGGGCGGCGGCTTCGGGCTGGCAGCGGCCTGCGATCTGCGCATCGCCAGCGAAGGCACGCGCTTCGGCGTCCCCGCCGGGCGGCTCGGTGTTGGTTATCCCCCCGGCGCCATTGCCACGCTGGTGGCAGCCATCGGTGCGGCAAATGTCAAGGAACTGATCTTCTGCGGCCAGCAGTTTGATGCCAATCGCCTTGGCCAGATGGGCTTCCTCAACCGCGTGGTGCCGGACGCCCGTCTCGAAGCCGAGGTGATGGCGCTGGCAGGGACCATCGCAACGAATGCGCCACTCAGCCTGCGCGCCGCGAAAGCGGCGATTAACTCCGCCGCAGGATTGCCCGGCGGCGGCAGCCGGGAGGCGCTCCAGACGCTCGCTGACGCCTGTTTTGACAGTCAGGACTACACGGAGGGTCGGGTTGCATTTCTGGCCAAGCGGACGCCGCAATTCAAAGGCGAATGACCTTTGGTCATGAACGATTTCAAGAACTTGGCTTTGGTGGGCAAGCCGACGACGCGAGAACTTGAATCAGAATGGCAAGATGCTGACTCAACTCAGCCGCGCACTGCGCGGTCTGAATCAACTTCTGAACCTGTCGATTCAATCTCTCAGAATGCCCGGATAACTGATTCCGTTTGCTGCGTTTTCCTGAGCAAAAACATGCGTGTTCTCGCATCTGGATAACCGCACGACCCTAGCCTTTTCCGACGCAACCCGAAAAGCAGTTTCAGCCCCGGATTTGCGCCAGGAAGCCAACGACGGCTTCGGCGAAAGCATCATTCTTGTCGCCGGCCACCATATGCCGGGCCTCCGAGATGTTGGCGTATTGTGTCGTGGGAGACAGCGCGAGAAAGGCCTGTGCGGCCTCTTCCGTCACAAGCTCGCTGGACGCTCCGCGCACCAGGAGCGAGGGCACAGGCATAGCCCTTGTGACAGCGTCAAGCTTGCCTGCCACGATGTCCCAGTCCGCCGCAACGGGCCTCGGACCATCGAGAAAGCGCGGGTCCCAGTGCCAGCGAAAGCGCCCGTCCGCCTGCAGTCGCAGGTTCTTCGACAGGCCGGCCAGCGAGCGCGGTCTTGGCCGGTGCGGCAGGTAGGCAGCGATGGCATCAGCCGCTGCTTCCACGCTGGCAAAACCTTCAGCCGCATTGGCGCGCATGAAACCCTGGATATGGTCCACGCCGCGCGGGTCCATCTGTGGAACGATATCGACCAGCACCAATGCCGAGAAGACCGGGTCGCTGGAGGATTCGGCCAGTGCCAGCAGCGAGGCAAGCCCACCAAGCGACGCTCCGACCGCGACCGGATTCACACCCGTTTCGGCCGTGATCGCGCGCCCGACTGCCAGCGCATCCGCACCAAAATCGGCAAAGCTGTAGGCGCCATCCTCGATCCAGGCGCTGTCACCATGCCCGCGCTGATCGAGCGCCACGGATTGCCAGCCGGTGACAGCCAATGCGCGCGCGGTGCCATCCCAGGCATGACGGGTCTGCCCGCCGCCATGGAGCAGCAATGCGACCGCACAGCCATTCCCGCGCCAAGATGCAACCAGCCGGTTGGTCGCGACCAGCCTGTTGCCGGATGCGCCAGAAAATGTGCGATCAGATGTTGTGCTGGACGACATGCGACGCTCAGGCTCGCGCCTGGAGAAAATCGAGAACGGCCTGCTTGTGTGACCGGTCACCCACAGCAAGATTGTGGTCGCGGCCCTCAATGTCGAAAGCGCGGGCATTCGGCATCAGCCGGGCAAGCGCAGAGCCCGAGCCTGACACGGTGTCGGTCGTGCCCACGCTGATGAGTGTGGGCATCGTCAGGCGTTTCAGATCCTCAATACTCAAGACCTGCCGTGAACCACGGATGCAGGCGGCCAAAGCCTTGAGATCACTCTTGGTCGCCTCGCCAAAGGCCCGGAACATGCGCTGCATGGGGTCAGTAAGCGTATCCAATGAAGGCGCTTCCATGGCGTCAGCGATGCCCATGGGAAGCCCAACCCCCTCCACCAGATGGATGCCAAGTCCGCCAAGCAGCAGCGAGCGCACGCGTTGCGGCGCGGCCAGCGCCAGAAAGGCGGAAATGCGCGCGCCCATCGAGTAACCCATGATGTCTGCGCGCTGGATGGCGAGATGATCCATCAGGCGCAGCACGTCGCCCGCCATGATGTGCGAGCCATAGGCTGCAGGATCATACAGCTTCTGGCTGGCGCCATGGCCGCGATTGTCGAGCAGGACCACGCGATAGCCCGCATGGGCGAGCGATTTCGTCCACTGCGTGTTGACCCAGTTGACAGCATGGCTGGAGCCGAACCCGTGCACCAGCACCACCGTGTCGCCATTGGCCTCAACGCTTGGCGGCAGATCGAGATAGGCAATCTCGACACCGTCAGAAGAGAAAAACTGCATGCGTGCGCGAATCCGGTTGGGCCATCCTTGATCGATCTAGCCTGCGCCATCTCGAGGGTCGAGAAAAGCCCGCAGAACTGCTGACCGTCAGTAGCCACCCGCATGCTGGCGATTTAAGACAGGCCATGCCGCCAATCGTGAGCCCCGCTGGAACCGCACAATCCTTGCCCGCCCGCAGCCGCTGGCCCGCGCTGGATGTTGCGCGCGGCGCGGCATTGGTGGCGATGTTCGTGTTTCACTTCATGTGGGATCTGTCTTTGTTCGGTCTGGTGCATCCTGACACGCCGGCCCTGCCCGGCTGGGTCTGGTTTGCACGCTGCATTGCCACAAGCTTCCTGATGCTGTCCGGCATCAGCCTGACATTTGCTGCAGCAAACGGTCTCGACCGGACAAAATTCGCCAAAAGGCTGGGTTTGCTGGTGGCCGCCGCCATTGCGGTCACCATCGGAACGCGTCTTGGCATTGGCGAGAACTATGTCTTCTTCGGCATTCTGCACCACATGGCCTTTGCCAGCCTGGCTGGCATGATGTTCCTGCAGCTGGCTTCGCCGCTGGTGGTGCTCGCCGCGCTGGCAAGCCTGGCCCTGCCATTCGTCTTCACACATTACGTGTTTGACCATCCGGCGCTGATCTGGCTGGGGCTTTATGTCTCGCCGCCGGACACTGTCGATTATGTGCCGGTCTTCCCGTGGTTCGGCTGGTTTCTGGCAGGCATGCTGGCCGGGCGCTGGTTTCTGGCGAATCCCGGCGCGCTGGCGCGATGGCAGCCGTCAAACCGGGTGCATGCCTGGCTTGCCTTTGGCGGCAGGCACAGCCTCGCCGTCTATCTGCTGCATCAGCCGGTACTCTTTGCGCTGCTCTTTTCCTTTGTCACGGCCACAGGGTTTTTCATGCGTGTCGGCGCACCGTGATCGCTGGCATCGTTTCGTTGAACGCCGTATAAGCACTGCAGCACAGCAGGAGCCGCAGAACCATGGCCGAGACAGGCGTTCCCCATTTCCACAATGAGCCCGGCGTTGCCGTCATCCATGTCGGCGTGCACGAGTTCATGTGCATCGGCGCCAAACCGCCTTTCGACCACCCGCATGTCTTTCTCGACATGGGCTCGGATCACGAGATCATCTGCCCCTATTGCTCGACGCTGTATCGCTTCGATGCTTCAGTCAATGCCGGACACTGCGTGCCGCCTGAATGCGAGCATCATGAAGGGGCAGCGAAAGCCGCTTGAGGAACTGACATGGCCAAACGCCTTTGCCTCCTGCTCGCCTGTGCCACAGTGCTGGGTGCCTGCATCCCACAAAAGGGTTCGATGGCAAGTCTCTCGCCTGCCATGCAGACGATGGAAGGCCGGAGCTGGACTGGCAGCGACTGGCCACGTTCCAGCATGCCGCCGGACCGTGATGCCGGGAAAGACTGACGCCTTGGCGCGGCTGTTCACACGCGCGTCGATCACCCGGACGTGATCGCGCCCCACATCCTGATCGTTGGTGCCGGCATTGGCGGATTGACTGCCGCCATCGCGCTTGCCCGCAAGGGCTTCTTGATCACGCTGGCCGAGGCCAGCACGGGTTTTGCCGAAATCGGCGCGGGAATCCAACTCTCACCCAATGCCACTCATGTGCTTGACGGGCTTGGCCTTTCAGCCTCGCTGGCGCGGCACGTTGTCCAGCCCGAACAGCTCGACATCCGCAATTGGGGCAAGCCACGCAGCTTTGCCAGCATGCCGATGAACCGGCCCGGCAGCGGCGAAGCGCCTTTCTGGCTGTGTCGCCGTGCGCACCTGCAGACCGTCTTGCTCGATGCTGTGCGCACCATGCCGAACATCCGGCTGCTGCTGGGACGCCGGTTGACGGCGCTGGAGCAGGACGAGGCCGGTATCACAGCCACGCTGCTCCAGTCCCAGGGGCAGTCGACCACCCTTCAGGCCAATGCGCTGGTGGGTGCAGACGGCATCTGGTCACAGACGCGTGCGCTGTGCGGCGATGCGGCGCCACCCGTCTTCACAGGTCACGAAGCCTGGCGTGCGCTGGTTCCGGTGGCGGCCGTGCCAGCCTTCATGCGCAAGGCAGCTGTTGGCGTCTGGCTGGGGCCAAAGGCGCATCTTGTGCATTATCCGGTCGCAGCCGGGCAGATGCTGAATGTCGTGCTGGTGCGCGAGGCGGCTGCTGCGCGGGACGGTTGGGGCAGCTATGGGGACAGGGCCGAACTCGCCGGCCTGACAGCAAAAGCCGCGCCACCCTTGCGCGAACTCCTGAATGTTGTGCCCGACTGGCAGGTCTGGTCGCTGTTTGACCGGCAACCCACCGCCATGGCGAAGGGCCGTGTCGGGCTGCTGGGAGATGCGGCGCATCCGGTCCTGCCTTTTCTGGCACAGGGCGCCGCCCTTGCGATCGAGGATGCAGGCGTGCTGGCGCAGCAATTGTCACTTGCGGCGGCTTCCGGCAGCGCGCGCGCCATTCCCGATGCCTTGAAAACCTATGCATCGCTGCGGGCGTCCCGCGTGCTTCGCGTGCAGCAGGCGGCGCGGGCCAATGGCCGGAGCTTCCATTTTCAGGGCCCTTTGGCTTTTGTGCGCGACCTTATGATCCGGAGACTTGATGGCGAGGCCATGCGCCGACGCTACAACTGGCTCTATGACTGGCGCCTTTCGAACCAACTTTAGTTGAAGCTGCTGCAGATTCGATCCACACCCCTTGCCTTCCTCACACCGCGCGCAAAGTATGCGGAAAGAGCGGAATGATCCGCCTTCGCCGTTCAATGGCAATTCTGTGGAGGAATGCATGACCAAGAGCCGCACATCCGCGACGCCGAGCCGTCGCAAGTTTTTGACTGCCGCCGCAGTCGGTGGCGCCGCAACCATCGCGATGCCAAATATCAGCAATGCGCAGACCGTGACCTGGAAGTTCCAGTCGACATGGCCGACCAAGGACATCTTCCATGAGTTTGCCAGCGATTTTGCCAATCGCGTCAACACCATGGCCGGTGGCCGCCTGAAGCTCGACGTTCTGGCCGCTGGCTCGGTCGTTCCCGCCTTCCAGATGCAGGATGCGGTGAATGCCGGCATTCTCGATGGCGGCCACGGCGTCTGCGCCTACTGGTACGGCAAGAACAAGGCCTTCTCGCTCTTCGGCACCCCGCCTGCTTTCGGCTGGGACGCCAACAACTTCCTCGCCTGGATGAACTATGGCGGCGGCTATGAGCTCTACAACGAGCTTGTCAGCCAGATCCTGCGGCTCAACCTCGTCGGCTTCCTCAGCGGACCGATGCCATGCCAGCCGCTCGGCTGGTTCAAGAAAGAGCTGAAGACCGCTGATGACATTCGCGGCCTGAAGTATCGCACGGTCGGCTTGGCCGCTGACCTGAAGCGCGAGATGGGCGCGGCCGTGACGATCCTCGCCGGTGGCGAAATCGTGCCGGCGCTCGAGCGTGGCGTGATTGACGGTGCCGAGTTCAACAACCCGTCATCCGACTCGCTGCTCGGATTCCAGGACGTGTCGAAGGTCTACATGCTGCAGAGCTGGCACCAGTCGGCTGAATCCTTCGAGTTGATCTTCAACAAGGGCAAGTTCGATGCGCTGCCGGCCGAACTGAAGGCCGTCGTGAAGTTCGCCGCTGAATCAGCCTCTTCCGACATGCTTTGGAAGGCGACCGACCGCTACTCGAAGGATTTCGAGGCGCTCAAGGCCAAGGGCGTCAATATCTTCACGACGCCGGACGCCATCCTTGACGCCCAGCTTGGTGCCTGGGAACGCGTCATCGAGAAGCTCTCGGCGGAAAACCCCTTCTTCAAGAAGGTGATCGACTCGCAGAAGGCCTGGGTCAAGCGGACCCTCACCTACGAGAACGCCAACACCCCGCCATTTTCCAAGGCGTTCAAGCACTTCTTCAAGGCCTGACCAACCACACGAACTCGAGCCGGACGCATTTGCACAGACGTGCCGATGCGTCCGGCTCAACGTGCATTTTGTGCTGACGATGGTCGCCCATGGCCATCATTCGTGCAGCGTTACTCCCGATTTTCACAGAAAATTGTCGCAGTTGCTTGCCTCGCCGCGTGCGGCCGGGTCACACTCCGAATCTGGATGATCCACTGCCCCACGGGACACCGTCATGATCGTATCTGCAGCCCTCAACGCTCTGCTCATAGGCACTTTCGGAGCAGTGGCCCTGTACCTTGTCTTGTGTGTCATCAGGCGCGGCTCGCGCTCAGTGCTGGACTCGATCCTTTTTGGCATCGACACCGTGTCGACGGTCTTGGGCAAGACAGGCTCTTGGGCCATCCTGCTCCTGACTCTGGCGATGAGCTACGAGGTGTTCTCGCGCTATCTCCTGCAGTCACCGACCGAGTGGGCCTTCGACGTCTCATATATTCTCTATGGTGCGCTTTTCATGCTGGCAGGGCCTTATGCGCTGACACGCAACGCCCATGTGCGCGGCGATTTCGCCTATCGCAGCTGGTCGCCCACGACGCAGGCCCGGCTCGATCTGGTGCTATATTTTCTCTTCTTCTTTCCCGGCATTCTGGCGCTTTGCTATGCCGGTTATGGCTTTGCCTCCTTTTCCTGGATGATTGGCGAGCAGTCCTCGAATTCACCCAACGGCCCCCCGGTCTACCATTTCAAGTCGCTGATCCCACTGGTCGGCGGCTTCATGATCCTGCAGGGCCTGGCCGAGGTCGTGCGTTGCATCCAGTGCCTGCAAACCGGGCAATGGCCCGAGCGGTTGCATGATGTTGAAGAAACCGAAAAACTGATTCTGGAAGCAGCCGAGGCCGCTCAAAAGGGAACTGCGTGATGTTTGGCCTCTCCAATCCCGAGCTGGGCGTCCTGATGCTCGGCTGCTTCGTTGTCTTCATCATGCTGGGTTTCCCGATTGCCTTCACGCTGATGGCTCTGGGCATCGGCTTTGGCTACCTCGCCATGGGCGACACGGTGTTTCAGCTTGTGGTCCAGCGGACCTATTCGGTGATGGCCAATGACGTGCTGGTCTCGATCCCGCTCTTCGTTTTCATGGGCTACATCATTGAACGAGCGAACATTCTCGATCGCCTGTTCAACGCCATCCAGCTTGCGATTGGCTGGATGCCCGGCTCTCTCGCTGTGGCCACGCTCGCGACTTGTGCCATCTTCGCAACCGCGACGGGCATTGTCGGCGCAGTGGTGACGCTGATGGGCCTGCTCGCTTTCCCTGCGATGTTGCGGGCCGGATATGACACCAGGCTCTCGGCCGGCGTCGTCTGCGCGGGCGGCTGCCTGGGCATTCTTATTCCGCCTTCGGTCATGCTGATCCTGTATGGCGCCACCGCCGGCGTGTCGGTGCCCAAGCTCTATGCCGCAGCGCTTTTCCCCGGCCTGATGCTGGCAAGCTTCTACATGATTTACGTGGTCATTCGCTGCATGATGAACCCGTCACTCGCGCCACGTCTGCCGGAAGCAGAGCGCGAGGCCCTCGGTTTCGACTTCGAGAAAGACAAGGGCTTCCTCGTCAAATACGTGATCGTCGCAGTTCTGGCCTTCCCGGCGATCTATTTCGGGGTGCTTTTTCTCGAATGGTTCCTGAACACCTTCCGTGGCCTGTTCACACCGGCAAACGCCCGCGTCCGCGCCATCGACTATGACGTCCCAAATGTCGTGGGCTATATCGTGGCCGCTGGCGGTCTGGCTGGTCTGGCGATGCTGTTCCTTCTAGGCAAGAAGGTGTTTGTGGCGCTCGCCTCGAGTTTCTTCCCGCTGACGCTGCTCATCATGTCGGTGCTGGGTGCGATCTTCTTCGGCATCGCCACACCGACCGAAGCGGCCGCCATCGGCACGATGGGCGCACTGCTGTTGGCCGCGGCCTACCGCTCGCTCAGCTTCACGAAGCTGAAAGAAAGCGTGTTCCTCACAGGCCGCACCTCGGCCATGGTCTGCTGGCTGTTCGTTGGCTCCTTCATCTTCTCGTCGATCTTCGCCTATCTCGGCGGGCATGAACCCATCCGCGCGCTTGTGGCCTGGGTCAACCCCTCGCCGACCGTTTTCCTGATCCTGACGCAAGCGATCATCTTCGTGCTTGGCTGGCCGCTGGAATGGACCGAAATCATCGTGATCTTCGTGCCGATCTTCCTGCCACTGCTCCAGCAGTTCGGCATCGATCCGGTGTTCTTCGGCATCCTGATCGCACTCAACATCCAGACATCGTTCCTGTCGCCACCGGTGGCCATGGCGCCTTTCTATCTCAAGGGCGTGGCGCCCAAACACGTCACGATCAACGAGATCTTTGCAGGCGTCATGCCCTTCCTCTGGATCGTCCTGCTTGCCATGATCACGGTCTACATCTTCCCGCAGATCATCCTCTGGCTGCCGAACTATCTCTACTGAGCGAGCTGCCAGCCAACTCGCCCTCAAGCGCGCGCCCCTGCGGCGCGCGTTTCGTTTTCAGGAATGATCTCGCCAATGCCGCAAAGCCTTCCTAAGTAGAGGCAAGGCGGGGAGCCATCCGGCACCCGCGAATGAGGCAGAGATGATCCGTATCAATCTTGGTCCCGGCTTGAACGGCAAAGTGCGCAGCATGCCGCGCTGGGCCGTCTATCTGATCGCAGCTGGCGTTGTGGCGCTTGGCATCACGCTGGCGATCCTGGCGGCGGGCCTGGCGCTGCTGCTGATGCCCTTTGCGCTGGCAGCCGGCGCCTATGCTTCATGGCGTCTGCGCAAGCAGATGCGCAACCTGCGGGAGCAGGGCTTCGGCCAGCCGCCCGGCCCTGATGGTGCCTCTGCAGCTGCGACGCGAACCCGTATTGACGTCATCGAGGGTGACTTCGAGGTGCTGGATGGCAAGGCACCGAAGCCGTCGCAGGATGACCACGGCAAGCGCTGAGCGCGACCGACGGCTGGCCCCGCATGGCGGGCATGCCAGAAGCCGGTTGCCCTGAAGCCGCTTCCGCTGTTCTCTCCTGGTCACACAATGAGGTGCCCATGCTTCTGCTCAACACCCTTGCCGACCATAACGCGACGCTTGATCCCGCTGACGCTGCCGATCTCGGCCCGGAAGGCTGCCGCGCCATTGCCGATTTTCTGACGCTCTGCCCGGCCTACAGGCCGACGCCGCTGCACAGCCTGCCCGCACTTGCCGGCAAGCTCGACGTTGCAAGCATTCACGCCAAGGACGAGGGCCAGCGGCTCAGGCTTTCGAGCTTCAAGTCGCTTGGCGGTGCCTATGCGGTGATGCGGCTGGTGCTGGAGGAAGCCACGCGCCGCCTCGGGCGCGAGATGCCCATGGCGGCCCTGCTGGACGACGAGGTGAAGGCTGTGGCCAGCACCATGACCTTCGGCTGTGCCACCGATGGCAACCATGGCCGCTCGGTCGCGGCAGGCGCGCGGCTGGTCGGCGCGAAATCCACGATCTTCGTGCATGAGCATGTCAGCGCGGAGCG
>JANMMX010000138.1:0-5835 GCA_031373605.1 Allobosea sp.
GCGCATCAGCGTGGCCTCGACCTGGTCATGGCTCATGACAGCGCCACCCAGCGGCGCGCCGCCGGGCAACATCGGCAGGTGGCAATCGTCGCGGAAAGGCTGGATGCGCACCATGGCGTTGTGGCCCCAGAACGGGCCGCATTCGCCGATCCACCAGGCCGAGCCCATCGTGTAGGCGCGCATGCCATGGCGCATGCCGAACTGGAAAATGCGGGCAAAGGCGGAGTCCGACGGCATGCCGACCACAAGGCTCTGCAGGATGCCAAGCTTGGGATAAGCCTCCATCATGCGCGCCAGCTTGGTGATGGCCTCGCCCGACATGATGCTGTCAGCATCCAGCGGCAGCATCAGCTCGTAACGGTCACCCCAGCGCTCGCAGAAATCGCGCACATTGCCAGCCTTGAAGCCGACATTGTCGGTGCGGCGGCGATAAACCAGCCGCGACGGGTCGCCGATCTCGGCACTAAACGCGTCCGCCAGTCGCTGCTCGGTGGCGCCGACATCATCAAGATTGGTGTCGGACAGCACGAAATAGTCAAACTGCGCGCCCTCGCCGGTCGCGTCCACACTCGCCTTGATGATGCGCAGCCGCGCAAAGGCGCGCTCCGGATCCTCGTTGCGCAGCGTCATCAGGATGGCGGTGCGCTTGGTCAAAGGCGTGGATGCCTCGCCAGCCGCTGCAAACGGCGCCACACGCGTCAGCCCATCCTTGACGCCATGCAGCAGCCAGAGGCCGAGCACCGCGTTCCAGAAGCCCAGAACGGTCCAGGGCGCACCGAACATGAAGGCGATAAAGATCACCATGTCGGCAATCGTCCAGCCGCCCGCACCCAGTACTCTGGAAAGCCCGAAAAGCATCGCGGCATAGGTCACGAGATTGAGCGACAGCACCAGCAGGCGCCGCCCGCGCAGATCGGCAACAGATTGTAGCCCGGCTGGCGTCATCGCAGCATCGGCAGGCGTGGTTGCAGCATCCGGAAAGGCGTTCTGGGCAGGGCGCGGGTTCATGAGGGAGCAGTCTCGCAGACGGGCGGCAGGAACAACGGAAAGCAATAACTCTTCGGCATTTTGCCAAATTCACTTGCAGCAAGCCGTCTGGCACCGCAAATGAACACCACACACGTGGGGCGGACCAGCCGAATGACCAGATCCACCAGCAATTTGGCGCTCTGGTATGTGCGCGCGGGTGAATGCGCGCTGAACGAGGCCACAATTGCCGCGCCCGGCCCGGAAGATTGCAGCATCCGCATGCTCTGGAGCGGCATCAGCCGGGGCACCGAGCGGCTGATCTTCAATGGTCGTGTGCCGACGTCCGAGCAGACGCGCATGCGCTGTCCGGGCCAGGAGGGAGATTTCCCCTTCCCCGTCAAATACGGCTATTGCGCCGTTGGTGAGGTCGAGGCCGGGCCGGACCATCTCAAGGGCCGAACCGTCTTCACGCTGCACCCGCATCAGCAGCGCTTTGTCGCACCCGCCTCGATGCTCACCATCATTCCAGACAACATTCCCGCCCGCCGCGCCACTCTGGCTGCCAACATGGAGACCGCGCTGAACGCCCATTGGGATGCAAGCTCCGGACCAGGCGACAGGATCGCGGTTGTCGGTGGTGGCGTGCTCGGCCTGCTGGTGGCCTGGCTTGCAGCCCGGATGCCGGGCGCCGATGTGACGCTGGTGGACGTTGATCCGTCCCGTGCTGCGTTGGCAGCATCCTTCGGCTGCGCCTTCGCAACGCCTGACATAGCACCCACAGATGCCGACATCGTTTTCCACGCCAGCGCCTCGGCAGCGGGCCTGAAGACCGCCATCTCTGCAGCCGGTTTCGAGGCGCGCATTGTCGAGCTGAGCTGGTACGGCGAGGGCGATGTGGCCGCCCCGCTTGGCGGCGCTTTCCATGCCAGCCGCCTGCAACTCATCTCCTCGCAGGTGGGGCAGGTATCGCCCAGCCGTCGCGCCCGCTGGAGCTATGGCCGTCGCCTCGCCAAGGCGCTGACGCTGTTGGCCGATGACCGGCTGGACGCGCTCATCACCGAGGAGATCGCCTTCGCTGACGCACCAAAGCTGCTGCCAGCCCTTTTTGCGCCCGGCAGCAGCGGGTTGACCGCCGTCTTGCGCTATTGATCGCGCCCACCAGATTCACCTGACACAAACAAGGAGCCTGCCCATGTTTTCCGTCGAAGTCCGTGACCGCATCATGATCGGTCACTCCCTGCCCGATCCCTTTTTCGGCCCGGCGCAGAACATGCACGGCGCGACCTTCGTGGTCGATGTCGCGTTCTTTCGCGAGACAATGACCAGACAGAACGTCGTGGTCGACATCGGCGCGGCACTTGATGTGCTGGCCGCCACGCTGAAACCGCTGAAATACCAGAACCTTGACGAGCTGCCGCAGTTCAAGGGCATTCTCACCACCACCGAGTTTCTCGCCAAGTACATTTTTGACGAGATGGCGAAGGCCGCAAAGGCCGGCGCGCTGGGCGAAGACGGCAAGGGCCTCGCCAAGCTGCGCGTGACGCTGCACGAAACCGATCTGGCGCGCGCCGGCTATGAGGGCCCGCTGGCGTGAGACCCATCGTCTTCGCCATTCCGGGCGATCTTTCGCTGCCCACCGGCGGTTATGCCTATGATCGGCGGCTGTTGAGCGAGTGGCGCCGATCTGGCGCTGACGCCACGCATCTGGCTTTGCCGGGCTCCTTCCCCAACCCGACGGATCAGGATTTTGGCGAGACGGGCCGCCTCTTGCTTGGCACGCCCTGGGACAGCACGTTGCTGATCGACGGGCTGGCCTATGGTGCTTTTCCGGAAGGGTTTGCGGCTGGCCTAGCCGGGCGGGTGGTTGCGCTCGTCCATCATCCACTCGGGCTGGAAGCGGGCCTTTCCCCGGCGCGTGCCGCCGAACTGGTTGCGCTGGAGACAGGCGCGCTGCGCCATGCTGCCCATGTCGTCACCACCAGCCCGCTGACCAAGCGCCTGCTGGTGGCCGAGTTTGGCGTGAGCGAGGATACGATCAGCGTCGCTGAACCCGGCACGGACGCAAGCCCCCGCGCCACAGGCTCCGGCAGCGCCCGCCTTAATCTCCTGACCGTCGGCTCCGTCGTGCCGCGCAAGGCGCATTCTGTGCTCGTCGCTGCATTGTCAGGGCTGACACAGCAGGACTGGCACCTGACGATCATCGGCGCCGAAGACAGATCGCCTGACACCAGCGCTGCCCTGCGCCAGCAAATCGCGCAGCTTGGCCTGTCGGGCCGCATCACGATGGCGGGGGCTGTCGATGATGCCGAACTGGCCGCAGCCTACGCTGCCACCGACATCTTCGTGCTGCCCTCACTCTTCGAAGGTTTTGGCATGGTGCTGACCGAAGCGATGGCGCGCGGCCTGCCGATCATCTGCACCACAGGGGGTGCAGCAGCCGAAACCGTGCCGGATTCGGTCGCGATCAAGGTCGAACCTGGCAATATTGCGAAATTGGCAGATGCAATTTCAGCACTTATGCGCAACAAGGAAGAGAGACAGGCCCGGGCAGACACCGCTTGGGCCCTGGCGGCAGACTTGCCGCGCTGGCCCGACAGTGCCCGTATCGTGTTCGAGGCCTGCCAAAGGATTTCAGGATGAGTGGAATTTCGCCCGAGTGGCTGGCCCTGCGCGAGCCGGCTGACCATGCTGCGCGCAACAAGGCGCTGCTGGCCGAGGTGAGCCGGAGCTATGCCGGAAAAAACCTGATCCGCATCGTCGATCTGGGCTGCGGCGCAGGCTCCAACCTGCGCGGCACCTATGCCAACCTGCCGGAGCGCCAGCACTGGACCTTGGTGGATCATGATCCGGCCCTGCTGAAAGCCGCCCGCGAGCGCCTGATCGCCTGGGCCGACAAGACACGCGAGCAGGGCGAGGAAATCCTGCTGCACAAGGGCGAGAAGGAACTCACCGTCGATTTTCGCCAGGCCGACCTCACCACCGATCTCGACAAGGTGCTCGACTGGCAGCCCGATCTGGTGACGGCGGCAGCCCTGTTCGATCTGGTCTCCGAAAGCTGGATCAAGACCTTCGTGGCCGCAATGGCGAAGCGCAAGCTGCCGCTCTACACGGTGCTGACCTATGACGGGCGCGAGGAGTGGCAGCCGGCGCACGGGTCAGATGCAGCCATCCTGCAGGCTTTCAACCTGCACCAGACCAATGACAAGGGCTTCGGCCCGTCCGCCGGTCCAAGGTCGACGGCGCTGATGGCGGCCGCCTTCAAGGCCAAGGGCTACACCGCAAAAACCGGCGAAAGCCCCTGGCTCATCACCGGCAATGAACGGGCGCTTGGCCAGAAGCTGACTGAAGGCATTGCCAATGCCGTGCGCGAGACGGGCCGCGTGCCGGAAGACCGCATCACCCGCTGGCTCTCGGCAAAAGCGACAAGCAGCCGTGGCATGGTCGGCCATCTCGATCTCTGGGCCCAGCCGAAAGCCTGAGCCCGATACCTGACAAGGTCACCTCTTCGGGCGCAATCCTGGCAGCATGCGCCGCAGCACGCCATCCTTGAGAATGAAGTTGTGGAAGAGCGCTGCGCCGACATGCGCGGCAATAAGCAGCGCCATCACAATGCCGAGCCACTTATGCGCGAGGAAGGCCAGCGCCGCGCGGTCCTGATCCGGCGAAACAAGCCCCGGCAGGCTGAACAGCCCGAACACGCCAAGCGAAGGATACAGCGAAATCCCGACCCAGCCCGCCAGCGGCACGACGAGCAGCAGACCATAAAGGCTCCAATGCGTCAGATGCGCGATGGCCCTCTGCCACCCCGTCAGGCTCGGCTCATCGGGCGGCGCACCGTTTTTGAAGCGGTAGGCCAGTCGCGCGATCACCAGCAGCAGAAGCAGCATGCCAGCCAGCTTGTGGCCGCTGTAAAGCGTGTTCGTCAGCCCGTCCCAGATGTTCAGCGTCTTGCTGCGATAGGTCATGTAAAGACCGACCGGGAACATCACGAACACAATGCCTGCCGTCAGCCAGTGAAAATGCCGTGCCGCAGGGCTGTATGTCGTCGAACTGTCATGGGAACCCATTGAAAACACTCCCGAGATGCGGTGCCGAAGGACGACGGCACGCAATCTGATTGTCCATTCATCTCGCGTTCAATCTCGCATGTCTAGAAGGCAAGATGCATCCGGGTCCATTGCGGTTGCGTAGAGCACAGTAACAACGCGTCCCATTCGGGTCGCCAGAGTCTGGAACTCCCATGCCCGCGTCAAAACTGCCTGCGCACGCCTCTCTTCTTGGCCTCGAGCAGGAAATCGACACCGTCACCGTGGACCGCGCCCTGTCCGAATTGCGCTCGGCTCGTCCCGTGATGGTGCGCAATGGCAAGACGGCTGCGCTGGTGCTGTCCGCCGAGCTGGTCGAGCCGCGCCTCCTGGGCCGCCTGAACAAGATCGCCGATGGCATGGGCCGCCTGGTGCTGAGCCCGGCGCGGCTGCGTCGCATTGGCTCCACATCGCGCAAGGTCGCGGGCATCATTGCCCTGCCCGAGCTCGATATTGCCCGCATCGAGATGCTCGCCTTCAAGATCGAAGCCAAGATGGATGCGCCGGTCGCGCCTGCCAACACGCTTGATCTGGCGGGTCTTGAGCTGGCTGGGCTTGCACTCATCATGCCGAGCGTGATCGTCATCCCGGTCAAGGCCGAGGATTTCCGCCGCGAACATCTCACCACGGTCGAGGCGTCCGCCATCAACGCCTATCGCGCCCAGCAAATCAGCTCGATGCAGATCGTGGGCCGCGCACCCGTGCCGCTGGAAGGCGCTGCCGACACCGAATTCGTCGTGTTCCGCGGCGGCGAAGGCCTGCGCGATCAGGTCGCCATCAT
>JANMMX010000145.1:0-8210 GCA_031373605.1 Allobosea sp.
CATGACCTCGAATGCTGACAGCGCTTTGGGTCGGGAGGCTGATATCTGTCTTGCGCTGCCCAAGGCGGAGGAGGCCTGCCCCAATGGGCTGGCCCCCACCACATCGACCACGATGCAGATGGCGCTGGGCGATGCGCTGGCCGTGGCGCTGCTGGAAGCGCGGGGCTTTTCTCGGCAGGACTTTCTGGTGTTCCACCCCGGCGGCAAGCTGGGTGCGCAGCTCAAGAGCGTTGCCAGCATGATGCATCAGGGTGATGCGCTGCCGCTGGTGAGCCATGATGATACGATGGATGTCGTGGTGGCCCAGATCAGCGCTAAGGGCTTTGGTTGCGCGATGGTCCGTGCGGCTGATGGCAAACTGGCTGGCATCGTCACTGATGGTGATTTGCGCAGGCGCGCCATGTCAGGCTTCGCCGGACTCACGGTCCAAGATTTGATGACGAAGAACCCGCGGACCATCTTGCCTGATGCGCTCGCTGTCGAGGCGCTGGAGCTGGTCAACCGGCTGCGGATCACCGCGCTTGTGGTCGTTGACGCGCAAGGCCACCCGGTCGGGCTCGTGCATGTGCATGACCTGCTCAGGCTTGGCGTCGCCTGAGACATTCAGGCTCAGCCCTTCTCGACCCAGAGCATCGTGCCTTCGACTCGCGTGATCCTGACGCTGCTGCCCGATGGCATATCCTCGCCGGAGACACGCCAGAGGCTGTCATCGATGCGGACCTGACCCAGACCACCCGCAATCGCGCGTTCCAGTCGGACGACACGCCCGACCAGGTTGCGATCGCGTGCATTGAGATCCATGGCAGGGTCCGGCTCATCCCTGGCGCGGCGGGTCAAACTGCGCCCGATGACCACTGCAAGCACGGCCAGCGCGGCGAAAACGAGTGCTGCCGCCTGCCAGCCCATGCCGGTCAGGCCCACGGCAGCGCCCGTCAACAGGGCTGCCAGACCGATCCATATCAGGAAGACGCCGGGCGCCAGCAATTCGAGGCCCATCAGCACCAGCCCGGCAATCAGCCAAGCCCAGCCGCCCAGCTGGAAGAATGCACCCATCATGGCCAGCCCTCCGTTGCCCCCGGCTCAGCTCTTGGCCGGACCGGTGGCGGGCACTGTCACCGAACGCTTTGGCTGGGCTTGCTGTGTGTCGCCAAACACGGCGCGCGTCATCTCGGCAATACCACCGATGGTGCCCGCGAGAGAGGCCGATTCCATCGGCACGATCAGCACCTTCTGGTTCGGCGCGGACGCCAACTGCTTGAAGGCGTCGATGTATTTTTCGGCCACGAGGAAGTTGGCGGCCTGAATGTCGCCCTTGCTGATCGCTTCCGAGATCATCTGGGTGGCCTTGGCTTCTGCCTCGGCTGACCGCTCGCGCGCCTCGGCGTCGCGGAAGGCAGCTTCCTTGCGGCCTTCGGCAGCGAGAATCTCGGACTGCTTGTCGCCTTCCGCCCGCAGGATCGCCGCCTGACGGAAGCCTTCGGCCTCCAGCACATTGGCACGTTTTTCGCGCTCGGCCTTCATCTGTCGGGCCATGGCATTGGCGAGATCGGCGGGCGGCAGGATGTCTCGTATTTCAACGCGCGTGACTTTTACGCCCCAGGGGGAGGCTGCGGCATCCAGCACCTGCAGCAGCTTTTCGTTGATCTCGTCGCGATGGGAGAGCAGCGTGTCGAGGTCCATTGCGCCGACGACGGTGCGGATGTTGGTCATGGTCAGCGTCACCAGCGCCTGATTGAGCGAGGAGACCTCATAGGAAGCGCGTGCCGCGTCGAGGACCTGATAGAAGGCAACCGCGTCGATCTTGACGCCGGCATTGTCCTTGGTAATGGCCTCCTGGCTGGGCACATCCAGCACCTGCTCCATCATGTTGACCTTGTAGCCAACGCGATCAACATACGGGATGATGATGCCGAGGCCGGGTCCCAATGTGCGGGCGTAACGGCCAAACCGTTCGATTGTCGAGTTATAGCCCTGCGGCACCGTGCGCACGCCCAGCGCAATGGTGACGATCACCAGCAGCACAAGCACGACGACGAAAAGATCAAAGCCTGACATCATCATTTGCCCATTCCCCCGGCGGAACAGCTGGAGTTGCTATTCTCAATGCCAGATTTGGGCTTTCGCCTACCATTGCGCAAGGGCAGTGGTGTTTCTGGCCGTCAGACCCAGCCCATCAGTTCGCGGCGGACGTGCACGGCGAGCGCTTCCATGCCCTCGTCAGAATCGTTCAGGCAGGGAAGATAGGCGAATTTCTCGCCGCCGTTTTCCATGAAGAATTCCCGGTTTTCGACATCAAGCTCTTCGAGTGTTTCAAGGCAATCAGCCGAGAAACCGGGGGCGACAATCGCCATGGACTTCACGCCACGCTGGCCCAGGCCTTTGACCATCTCGTCCGTGTAGGGCTTCAGCCACTCATCGGGCCCAAAGCGCGACTGGAATGACATCACGAAGCGCTCTTTCGGCAGGCCGAGTTCCTCGCGCAACAGGCGGCATGTCTTGGCGCAATGGCAATGATAGGGGTCGCCCTTTTCCAGATACTTCTGGAGCGAGCCGTGGAAGGAACACAGGATTACCTCGGGCTCGAAATCAAGCTTCGCCAGCGAATTCCGGATCGACGTGGCCAGGGCCTTGATATGTGCCGGATCATCGAAATAGGGCGGCGCCACCCGCACGGCAGGTTGCCAGCGCATTTTCATCAGCGCCTCGAAAGCCTTGTCGCAGGCGGTGGCAGAGGTTGGCGCGGCATATTGCGGATAGAGCGGGACCAGCAGGATGCGGTCGCAGCCCTCTTTCAGCAGTGCCTCAATCCGCGATTTCACATCCGGGAAGCCATAGCGCATGGCCCAGTCGAAGACGACGCGCTCGCCCGTCACAGGCTTCAGCAGCGCTTCCAGTTTTTCGGTCTGCGAGCGGGTGATGGTCTTGAGCGGACCTTCGTTTCGCTCATTGTTCCAGATCGAGGCGTAGTCCTTGCCTTTTTTCCCCGGCCGGGTGTTGAGAATGATGAGGTTTAGGATCGGCCACCAGATCCAGCGCGACGTCTCGATGACGCGCCTGTCAGACAGGAACTCCTTGAGGTAGCGCCGCATCGACCAGAAATCAGTTGCCTCTGGCGTGCCGAGGTTCATCAGCAGCACGCCAATGCGCCCTGCCTTGACGGGGACATGGTCAGCCGGCAGGCGGGGCTGGCGTGAATCACTCTCAGTCGTCGCAGGGATGTTCATTGCTGTCTGGATCTCCGTTGGGCTCATGTAGACAGTTTCCGGCGAAGGTCCAGATACAGCGGGGTCGCACCGGGTTGCAGTCATCCAGACGTGAAAAAGGCCCGCCTCCCGACGGGCCTTCGTCAGCAGATATCAAAGGCCATATCAGGCGAAAACGCCAAGCTTTCCGTAGTGTTCGGCCAGCAGATAGTAGAAGGTCAGGCGTGACTTGGTCTTGTCCGACTTCATGTGCTCGCAGATCGCCTTGATCGATGCGTCCATGTCAGCAGAGCTGAGACCAAGCTTCTTCTTCAGGAAGTTCTCGCGCACCCGGTCAAGCTCGGTCGGGTCCGAGCAGGCAACATAGCGGGTGTCTGGCTTGCTCATGACGAGCGCATAGGACTTGGTCATTTTCGCGAAAGCAGCTTCGTTGAGCGGCTTCTTGGCGAATTTCTTCACGTCAGCAAGATGGTCCATCAAATGCCCCCTCATCAGGACTTGGCGTCTATTTTTTAGAAAACCTGTGGCGCATCCACAAAGTCTCACGCCAAGAGTAACCATGTTTTCAGCCGGGAGGCGAGCAGAAAAGTGCCAATTCACATTCTCGATGGTGTTACTTAAGGACAACGATCGGCGTGCCGATGTCAACCTTCTCGTAGAGATCGATGATGTCTTCGTTCAGCATCCGGAAGCATCCTGCAGACGCGGCGGTGCCAATGGATTCGGGGCGGTTGGTGCCATGGATGCCATATTCCAGCTCAGGACCAATGCCGATGGCGCGCGCACCCATTGGATTATTGGGCGCACCACCGGGAATGACAACTGCCGGTGCGGTCGGATCACGGCGCAGGGAAGGAGGCGCCATCCAGGCCGGCTCGACGTCCTTCTTGCCAACCTGCTTGGTGCCATACCAAAGGCTCTTCGGCTTGCCGACGGCAATCTTGTAGCGCGTGGCCTTGCCGTTTTCGCCAACCAGATACAGCCGCCGCTCGCTGGTGCGAATGACGATTGTTCCGGGCGCATATTGCTTGCTGACAAAAGGAACTGACTCGCGTGCGAGCGTTGGCGAGGCATCAACCATCATCATGGCGGCTGCTGCAATCAACAGACGTGAAAAGTTCTTTAGCATCATCAATCTCTTAGTTCGCCGCGTTTGATTGAGCTAAAGCAGGAAAATCTTGAAAAAATCAATCTGCTTGCTCCCGATCAAGCAAATTTGATCACAGATGATGCAGGGATGCCGCTACGGCGTGACAACCACAGCTGTTCCCAGCCGAACACGGGCATAGAGATCAACAATGTCATGATTGTGCATGCGGAAGCAGCCCCATGAGGCGGCGCGGCCGACCGAGCCCGGCACGTTGGTGCCATGAATCGCGTATTGACCGCCCGGCCCAAGACCGATGGCGCGGGCGCCCATCGGGTTGTTGGGCGCGCCACCGGCGATCAGATTGGGCAGTTCGGGCTTGGCGCGCTTGAGTGCGGCTGGTGGGCTCCATGCCGGGTGCACCTGCATTTCCTCGACGTATTTCACACCGCGCCATTGCTTGCCGGCCTGGCCTACGGCGACCTGATAGCGCAAGGCCTGTCCGGGCGCAGTGACGAGATAGAGCCGACGTTCAGCCGTTCGCACGATGACAGTGCCTGGCGCATAGCGATGATCGGCAAAGGGCACGATCTCGCGGGCTGAAGCAGCGCCTGGCATGCAGGCAAGCATGGCTGACAGGCCAGCACCCGGAATCAAAGACCAACGCATGTAAGGCACCCGCATCTGACGCAACTTCGCAGCAGGATCGGGCGGTCGCGTGAATCATCGCTGAATCACGGGGTGCGTGGCGCGCTCAATCCCGAAATGCGGTGAATCGGCTGTAAACGAAAAAACCCGGCACAAAGGCCGGGCTTGTCTCGAGATATGGACGTTATGACCTGCGCGGAAATGGCGCCGAAGCCATCTCTATGCCCGCTTGTTCTGGCGGTTCTCGATCAGATCATCAACCACGGCTGGATCGGCCAGGGTCGAAGTGTCGCCCAGCGCGCTGAACTCATCCTCGGCAATCTTGCGCAGGATGCGGCGCATGATCTTGCCGGAGCGGGTTTTGGGCAGGCCTGGCGCGAACTGGATCAGGTCCGGCGTGGCAATCGGGCCGATTTCCTTGCGCACCCAGCTGACCAGTTCTTTACGCAGTTCGGGATCGGCGGTTTCGCCACCCATCAGGGTCACGTAGGCATAGATGCCCTGGCCCTTGATGTCGTGCGGATAGCCGACGACGGCGGCTTCCGAGACCTTCGGATGGGCCACCAGCGCACTTTCGACCTCTGCCGTGCCCATGCGGTGGCCGGAGACGTTGATGACGTCGTCCACCCGGCCGGTGATCCAGTAATACCCGTCCTTGTCGCGGCGGCAGCCATCGCCGGTGAAATAGGTGTTCGGGTAGGTCGAGAAATATGTGTCCATGAAGCGCGCATGATCGCCGTGGAGCGTGCGCATCTGGCCAGGCCAGGAATCGGTGAGCACAAGGTTGCCCTCGCAGGGTCCTGTCTGGATCTTGCCCTCTGCATCCACCACTTCCGGCTTGACACCAAAGAAGGGACGGGTGGCCGAGCCGGGCTTCAGGTTGGTCGCGCCGGGCAACGGCGAAATCAGGATGCCGCCGGTCTCCGTCTGCCACCAGGTGTCGACGATGGGGCAACGGCTGTCGCCGACCACCTTGTGATACCACTCCCAGGCTTCCGGGTTGATCGGTTCACCGACAGAGCCCAGAAGGCGAAGCGACTTGCGCTTGGTGCTTTTCACCGGTGCCTCGCCGGCGCCCATCAACGAGCGAATGGCAGTGGGCGCTGTGTAGAAGATGCTGACCTTGTGCTTGTCGATGACCTCCCAGAAGCGGGAAATCGACGGGTATGTCGGAATGCCTTCAAACATCAACGTGGTCGCGCCATTCGCGAGTGGCCCGTAGACGATGTAGCTGTGGCCAGTGACCCAACCCACATCGGCCGTGCACCAGTAAATATCGCCCTCCTGGTAGTCAAAGACATACTGGTGGGTCATGGACGCATAGACAAGGTAGCCCGCAGTCGTGTGCAGCACACCTTTGGGGCGGCCGGTCGAACCTGACGTGTAGAGAATGAACAGCGGGTCTTCCGCTTTCATTTCTACAGGTGGGCAATGCGCTGTGACCTTTGCGGCCTCTTCGTGATACCAGACATCGCGCCCCGGATACATCGTGATGTCGGCGCCGGTATGCTTGACGACGATCACCTTCTTGATGCCACCCTTGACCTTGGGCTCGGCAACATCGACGTTCTTCTTCAGATGCACGCCCTTGCCGCCGCGCAGGCCCTCATCGGCCGTGATGACGATCTTCGAGTCACAATCCTCGATGCGGTTGGACAGGGAATCCGGCGAGAAACCGCCAAAGACGATGGAATGGACCGCGCCGATGCGCGCGCAGGCCAGCATGGCATAGGCCGCTTCCGGGATCATCGGCAGGTAGATGGTGACAGCATCGCCCTTCTTGACGCCCTGTGCCTTGAGCACGTTGGCGAAGCGGCAGACCTCGTCATGCAGTTGCTGGTAGGTGATCTTTTTCGAGACCGACGGATCATCGCCTTCCCAGATGATGGCGACCTGCTTGGCCCGCTTCGCCAGATGGCGATCAACACAATTGTACGAGACGTTGGTGGTGCCGTCCTCGAACCATTTGATCGAGACCTTGCCCGGCTTGTAGGAGGTGTTCTTTACCTTGGTGTAGGGCTTGAACCAGTCGATGCGCTTGCCGTGCTCACCCCAGAATGCGTCCGGATCCTTGATCGACGCTGCATACATGCGCTTGTACTTGGCATCGTTGATCAGCGCGCTTTTCGCCCATTTGGCGGAAACCTCATAGACCTTCTCGGACATCGGGTTCTTCCTCCTTGAACAGGGCCTCTTTGTCGGCAAGGCCTCGGTGTCACTCGCCCATACGACCTGAGCGCGAGAGGTTGCATAAGACGGAAATTGACGTGACGGCAAGCCATGACCGTTCGGACTTTCGTCGCGAAACACCGGCCTGCGGCCTCGTCCTTTCGGCTTACAAGCCGCCCATCTCGCAGACGAGCGCCCATTCTTCGTCTGTGACCGGCTGCACGGAGAGCCGCATGGAGGTGACCAGTGACATCTTCGCAAGAGCGGGCGTGGCTTTCACAGTGGCCAGCGTGACCGGGCTGGGGAAGGCTTTCACGGCCTTCAGATCAACCACCACCCAGGGTTCACCGGGTTCGGCTGTGGGGTCGGGATAAGCCTCGCGGATGACCTCGACGATTCCGACAACCGCCAGACCCTCATTCGAATGATAAAAGAAGCCCTGATCTCCCTTTCGCATCGCCATCAGGTTCAGCTTGGCGGAATGGTTGCGCACGCCGTCCCAGAATGTGCCCTTGGCGCCTGCGGCCACCTGGCAGTCCCAGGACCATTTGAAGGGTTCGGATTTGTAGAGCCAGTGGGGCATGGGTGTCCTTTGGGCGTTGTGAATGGCGAATAGCGAATGGAGAAGCCAGTTTCAAACGTCCCTTCGCTATTTGCCACTCCCTATTCGCCTTTCTCTCCCTGTTCATTCCAGAAGCGCACCATTTCCCGGGTCAGCGCCTCGTATTCCTCGCGTTTCAGCTCGATGCGCACTTCACCCTCGCCAAAGGGCAGCAGCAGCACAAACTTCTCGGTGCCGTCATTGCGCTTGCGGCGGCGCTCGACCACGGGCGCGGCCAGATTGCGGCCGGTGAGAGCCACCGGCAGGCTCTCGGACAGAAGCTCCGAGCCGGTTGTGGCTTTCACAGCAGCGAAGCCGCGCGCGATCTTCTTGAGGAAATCCGGACCTTCCGACATCAGCTCTCACTCCTTACCGGCCGGGCCAGCAGCCCGGCCACAGCGTCGTGCACCTGCGCGCGACCTGCCACAACATCGTCAATGCCAGCGGCAATCGGCATGTCGATGCCGCGCGCCTTGGCCATGGTCACCAGCACCTGCGCTGT
>JANMMX010000195.1:0-1985 GCA_031373605.1 Allobosea sp.
TGAGCATGGAGAAAGCCTGGTCGCTGAAGCGCTTTGCCGGTCAACTTCAAGGCATCCCGAGACTCGCGCTGCCGTGCTTCCGTGGGCGAAGCCTCACTGGCCTGACCTCAAACCGTACAATGCGCGACCAGCTTGTCCAGAAACGCGCAGCAGGCCTCCATCTCGCTCACCTCGATGAATTCGTCGGCCTTGTGCGCCTGCTCGATGGAGCCGGGACCACAAATGACGGATGGAATGCCAGCCATCGCGTCGAACAATCCGGCTTCCGTGCCATAGGCTACCTTGGCGTGGTCATTGCGGGCTGCCAGCTTTTTGGCCAGCGTCACGACGGGCGCATCAGGTGCCGTGTCCAGCCCCGGGAAGCCCGCAAACACATCGAAGCTGATGCCGGCTTCAGGCGCAATCTTGCGCATCTGCGGCTCCAGCACATCACGGCCATAAGCCTGAATTTCAGCCACAAGCGCATCGGGATCATCCTGCCCGATGGTGCGGAACTCGAAGACCAGCTCGGCCTCATTTGGCACGATGTTGAGTGCAGCGCCGCCGTTGAAAATGCCGACATGGGCAGTGGAATGTGCGATGTCATAGAGCATATCGCGCGTGCCTGACTGCTCGAGCCTCTCGGCCATGTCATGCAGCCTGGCCACCAGGCGCGCGCCATAGTGCACAGCATTGACCGCCTGCGGCGCCAGCGAGGAATGGGCGGTGGTGCCGTGGACCTTTGCCCTGATGCTGCGCTTGCCCTTGTGGCCGATGACCACCTGCATGCTGGATGGCTCGCCAATGATGGCACCCACCGGCTTGTGCGGGCGTTCGGCCAACAGCTGCAGCAAGGGGCGCACGCCGGTGCAGCCCACCTCCTCGTCGTAGCTGAAGGCGAGATGGACCGGCGTCTTCAGCTCGGCTGCGACAAAGGTTGGCACGGCTGCAAGAGCGCAGGCGAGAAAGCCCTTCATGTCACAGGTGCCGCGCCCGACAAGGCGACTGCCGATGCGCGTCAGCGTGAAAGGGTCACGCGTCCAGCTCTGGCCATCCACCGGCACCACATCAGTGTGGCCTGACAGCACATGGCCACCGCGATCCCTGGGGCCGATGGTGGCATAAAGGCTGGCCTTCAGGCCGGTCCCATCGATGATGCGCTCGGAGGCCACGCCGTGGCTGGCGAGATAGCTCTCCACCCAGTCGATGAGCGGCAGGTTGCTGTTGCGGCTGGTGGTGTCAAAAGCGACCAGCCTGGCCAGAATGGCAATGGCGGTTTCGCCCGAAACGGGTTTTGGCATGAATGGGCTCGAAGGTTGGTGAACTCAAAGGTTGCGGGCTCAGGCTTTGGATCAGCGGATGGGTGTGCTGATCCCGTCTTCAGGCTGGGAGGCGCGCAGCATGTCGGCGAAGCGGCGTGCGGCTGGCATCGCCGGGCCTGAGGCTGGAAACAGCAGCATGGTGCGGTAGGAGATGACCGGATCGAACGGGCGAACGGCCAGCCCCTGCAGCCCGCCCAGCGTGAGCGGAAACGGGTTGAGCAGCGCCACGCCAACGCGGGTGCGCACAAGTGCGGCGACAAAGGCCGAAGTCGCGGCTTCAGCCACGATGCGCGGCTTCAACCCCAGATCCGAGAAGGCCTTGTCGACCTCGAACCGGGAGGGAAAGCGCCGCGCCAGCGCAATGAGCGGCTCTCCTGCCAGTTCGCGCGGCGTGATGCGCGAATGAGCCGCCAGGGGATGATCTTCCGGCATGAGCAGATGCGCGATGGATTCGCGCAGCGGTTCGGCCCGCACGCCCGGATGCACCGGCAGGATGTCGACAAGGCCGAGATCGGCCGCCCGATCCGCGCCGGAGGCAATCACGCTTGCGCCTGTCCCGATCTCGACCTGCACCGTGATGTCGGGCTCCAGTTCGCGGAATTGCGCCACGGCATGGGGCAACAGGAATTGGGCGAGCGTGGGCGAGGCCGCGATTTTCAGCACGCCCGCCCGCACCGGCCCATT
>JANMMX010000250.1:0-2351 GCA_031373605.1 Allobosea sp.
GCCAGGGCGCTTGCGCCACGAGACCCTCGCCCGCCAGCGCTGACCAGCATTCCTCGGCCAGATGCGGCATCATCGGCGCGATCATCTGGATCAGCATGCGGCAGGCGCGGCCCATGGCCACCGGGCTGGCGCGGTTCCTGAACCCGTCATCGAGCGCGTTCATCAGCGTATAGATGGCGGCAATCGCCTTGTTGAAGCCGAGGCCCTCGATACTGCGTTCGACGCCTGCCAGCGCCTTGTGGGCAGCTTTCATCACCGCCATCGAAGCAGCATCATCGGAAGCATAGCCGGCGCTGGTCATGTCGGCGACATCATTGGCCGTGCGCCAGATGCGCTGCACGAACCGGCCTGCGCCCTGCACGCCGTCTTCGGTCCAGATCACATCACGGTCGGGCGGGGAATCGGAGAGCATGAACCAGCGCGCGGTGTCAGCGCCATAGCTGGCGATGATATCATCGGGATCGACGACATTCTTCTTCGACTTCGACATTTTCTCGATGGAGCCGATGCTGACTTCAGCTCCGGTATCGAGCCGGAAGGCCTTGCGCACCGCGCCATCTGCCTCGATGCGGATATCGGCCGGCTGCACCCAGCCACTGGCATCGCGGTAGGTTTCATGCACGACCATGCCTTGCGTGAACATGCCGTCGAACGGCTCTTCCACGGTGCCATGGCCGGTGATCTTCATGGCGCGGGCAAAGAAGCGCGAATAGAGCAAATGCAGGATCGCGTGCTCGATGCCGCCAATATACTGGTCGACGGGCAGCCAACCCGTGGGGCCATCCACAACCGAGAGCGTGGTCGGCGAAGTCTCGTTGAACGGATCGGTGAAGCGGGCGAAATACCACGAGGAATCGACAAATGTGTCCATCGTGTCGGTTTCGCGCCGGGCCGCCTTGCCGCAGGATGGGCAGGCAACATGCTTCCAGCTGGCGTGGTGGTCGAGCGGATTGCCCGGGCGGTCGAATGTCACATCATCGGGCAGCTTGACCGGCAATTGATCATCCGGCACGGATTGCGGACCGCAGGCGTCGCAATGGATGACCGGGATCGGACAGCCCCAGTAGCGCTGGCGCGAGACGCCCCAGTCGCGCAGCTTGAAATTGATTTTTCGCGCGGCAACCGGTCTGCCTGCCAGTGCCATCGCTTTCAGATGGTCGGCAATACGGGTGAAGGCTGCTTCGCTGGTCATGCCATCGAGGAAGCGCGAATTGATCATCACGCCATCGCCGTCAAAGGGTTGGCCGTTGGCGATGGCATCGATGGCTGCCGCGCGCGCACCCTCGTCTGCAGGAACCACCACGGGGATGACTGGGAGATTGTACTTGCGGGCAAAATCAATGTCGCGCTGGTCCCCGCCGGGGCAGCCGAAAATCGCCCCGGTGCCATAATCCATCAGGACGAAATTGGCGACATAGACCGAAATTTCCCAAGTCGGGTCCAGCGGATGGACCGCCTTGATGCCGGTGTCGAATCCCATCTTCTCGGCGGTTTCGAGCACGGCGACCGAGGTGCCCATGCGGCGGCAGGTGTCGCAAAAGGCGGCCAGTTCCGGGTTGGACGCAGATGCTGCCAGTGCGAGGGGATGGTCGGCGGCAATCGCCATGAACGACGCGCCGAACAGGGTGTCGGGCCGCGTCGTGTAGATTTCCAGCTCATCGAACCCGGCAGGCGCGGTGTTCGTGTTCAGCGCCCAGCGCAGCATCAGCCCTTCAGAACGGCCGATCCAGTTGCGCTGCATCAGCTTGACCTTGTCGGGCCAGCGCTCCAGCCCGTCCAACCCGTCCAGCAGTTCCTGCGCGAAATCCGAGACCTTGAAGAACCACTGGGTCAGTTCCTTCTGCTCGACGACAGCGCCGGAGCGCCAGCCCTTGCCGTCGATCACCTGCTCATTGGCGAGCACTGTCATGTCGACCGGGTCCCAGTTGACCTTGGACACCTTGCGTTCGACCAGACCGGCTTTCCAGAAATCCAGGAACATTTTCTGCTGGTGGCGATAGTAGGACGGATCGCAGGTGGCGATCTCGCGGCTCCAGTCGAGTGACAGGCCCATGCTTTTCAGCTGGCCCTTCATGGTGGCGATATTCTGGTAGGTCCAGGTGCCGGGATGCACCTTGCGCTCAATGGCGGCGTTCTCGGCGGGCAGGCCGAACGCATCCCAGCCCATCGGGTGCAGCACATTGAAACCCTTGGCCCGCTTGTAGCGCGCCACGACATCGCCCATGGCGTAGTTGCGCACATGGCCCATATGCAGCCGGCCGGACGGGTAGGGGAACATCTCGAGGACGTAGGCTTTGGGCTTGTCGCCCGCCTCGGCGGCGCTCTTGGCGCGGAAGATCTGCGCGCGCTCC
>JANMMX010000261.1:0-6293 GCA_031373605.1 Allobosea sp.
GTCATTCCCGGTCAGGGCTCCGTCGGTGCCTCGGGCGATCTGGCGCCGCTCGCCCATATGAGCCTTTCCCTGATTGGCGAGGGCGAGATTGTTGCCAACGGCGTGCGGGTGCCCGCTGCTGAAGCCTTGCAGAAAGCAGGACTTCAGCAGCTGGTGCTGGGCCCCAAGGAGGGGTTGGCATTGCTCAACGGCACGCAATTCTCGACAGCACATGCGCTGGCGGCGCTCTTCGAGGCCGAGCGCCTGCTGCAATCAGCGCTGGTGACGGGCGCTCTGACAACCGACGCTGCCAAGGGCTCGGATGGACCATTCGATGCGCGCATCCATGCGCTGCGCGGCCATCGCGGCCAGATCGAGACAGCCGCTGCCCTGCAGAGCCTCTTGGCTGGAAGCGCCATCCGCGCCTCGCACCTGATTGATGATGACAAGGTGCAGGATCCCTATTGCCTGCGCTGCCAGCCGCAGGTGATGGGCGCCTGCCTCGACCTGCTGCGGCAGGCCGGCGAGACCCTTCGTATCGAGGCCAATGGCGTGACCGACAACCCGCTGGTGTTCAGCGCCACGAGCGAGGTGATCTCGGGCGGCAATTTCCACGCAGAACCCGTGGCCTTCGCCGCCGATATGATTGCACTGGCCATCTGCGAGATCGGCTCGCTGGCCGAGCGGCGCATGGCGATGCTGGTCGATCCGGTGCTTTCAGGACTGCCGGCCTTCCTGACGCCAAGGCCCGGCCTGAACTCCGGCTTCATGATCGCGCAGGTGACGGCGGCAGCACTCGTCTCGGAGAACAAGCAACAGGCTTACCCGGCCAGCGTCGATTCGATCCCGACTTCTGCCAATCAGGAGGACCATGTCTCGATGGCTGCCCATGGCGCGCGCCGCCTGCTGCGCATGGCGGAAAACCTGACGCAGGTGATCGCCATCGAATATCTGGCGGCCGCACAGGGCTGTGATTTTCTGGTGCCGCTGACCTCCAGCGCGCCGCTGGAGCGGGCGCGCGCCCTGCTGCGCGCAGAAGTGCCGCGTCTTGAAGAGGATCGCTATTTTGCGCCCGATCAGGAGCGCGCGGCGCATCTTGTGCGCTCCGGCGGGCTGGTAGAGGTTGCTGGCGCATTGCCACAACTGGACGGGGACCGCACATGAGCGTCAACCCCCAACAGCCGGACTGGCTCACGGTCGAGCGCCGCAATGCGCCGCTGATCATCAGCCTGCCGCACACCGGCACGCAGATTGCGCCCGAGATCGAGGCGAAGCTGGTTTCGCCATGGCTGGCGCGCAAGGACGCTGATTGGTGGATCGATAAGCTCTATGGCTTTGCGGGTGAACTTGGCGCAACCGTGGTGCACACATCCATCTCGCGCACGGTGATCGATGTGAACCGTGACCCGTCTGGCGTCTCGCTCTATCCGGGTCAGGCCACCACGGAACTGTGCCCAACGACGAGCTTCGATGGCGAGCCATTGTATCTGACCGGCCACGCCCCCGATGCTGCCGAGGTCGAGCGCCGTCGCGGGCTCTGGTTTGCGCCCTACCATGCCGCGCTCAGTGCCGAGATCATCCGCCTGCGCGCCCTGCACCCACGTGTGGTGCTTTACGATGCCCACTCGATCCGCTCGCGCATTCCGCGCCTGTTCGACGGCGACCTGCCGCAATTCAACATCGGCACCAACTCAGGCGCCGCTTGCGATGCTGCCCTGACCGCCCGCATCGAGGCCATCTGTGACGCGTCAGGCCGCTCGCGCGTCAGCAACAGCCGCTTCAAGGGCGGGCACATCACGCGCCATCATGGCAACCCGGCCAAGGGCGTCCATGCCGTGCAGATGGAACTGGCTTGCCGGGGCTACATGCACGAAACGCCGGGGCCCGTGAGCGAGGCCGATTGGCCACCCCCTTTCGATGCGACCTATGCTGCGCCGATAAGCGCCACACTGACTGACATCCTCAAGACCTGCCTCGAATTTGCGAGCACATCATGACCAGCACAACGCCAATGCCCCCGAAAAGCCCCTCGCGGCTCGACAATGCCCGCATCATCCGCAGCCCGCATGGCACGGAACTCAGTGCCAAGAGCTGGCTGACCGAAGCGCCCTTGCGCATGCTGATGAACAATCTCGATCCCGGCGTCGCCGAGAAGCCCGGCGAGCTTGTGGTTTATGGCGGCATTGGCCGCGCCGCGCGCGACTGGGATTCCTATGACCGGATCGTCCATGCCCTGCGCAAGCTGGAGGGCGACGAGACGCTTCTGGTGCAATCGGGCAAGCCGGTCGGCGTGTTCCGCACACATAGTGACGCCCCGCGTGTGCTGATCGCCAACTCCAATCTCGTGCCGCATTGGGCGACCTGGGACAAGTTCCACGAGCTCGATCGGCTGGGCCTGATGATGTATGGCCAGATGACTGCCGGGTCCTGGATCTATATCGGCACGCAAGGCATCGTGCAGGGCACCTATGAGACCTTTGTCGAGGTGGGCCGCCGTCATTATGGCGGCTCGCTCGCAGGCAAATGGATCCTGACCGCAGGCCTCGGCGGAATGGGTGGCGCGCAGCCGCTGGCGGCCACCATGGCAGGTGCGTCCTGCCTGGCTGTTGAATGCCAGCCCAGCCGCATCGAGATGCGGCTGCAGACGCGCTATCTCGATGTGCAGGCAGGTTCGCTGGATGAGGCGCTGGAGATCATCGACCGCTCCTGCCGCGAGAAGAAGCCCGTTTCCGTCGGCGTGCTCGGCAATGCCGCTGACATCTTCCCCGAGCTGGTGCGGCGCGGCGTGCGGCCCGATGTGGTGACGGACCAGACCTCGGCGCATGACCCGATCAACGGCTACCTGCCGAAAGGCTGGTCGCTGGCCGATTGGGAGACGCGGCGCCAGAGCGATCCGAAATCGGTCGAGAAAGCCTCGCGCGCCTCGATGCGCACACATGTCGAGGCCATGCTGGATTTCCACCGCGCCGGCGTGCCGACGCTGGATTATGGCAACAACATCCGCCAGGTCGCCAAGGAAGAGGGGCTGAAGGAGGCCTTCGATTTCCCCGGTTTCGTGCCAGCCTATATCCGGCCACTCTTCTGCCGTGGCATCGGACCCTTCCGCTGGGCGGCGCTCTCGGGCGATCCCGAGGACATTGCCCGGACGGATGCCAAGGTGAAGGAGCTGATCCCGGATGATGCGCATCTCCACAACTGGCTGGACATGGCGAAGGCGCGCATCGCCTTTCAGGGTCTGCCGGCGCGCATTTGCTGGGTGGGCCTGGGCCAGCGCCACAGGCTGGGGCTGGCCTTCAACGAGATGGTGGCGAAGGGCGAGCTGAAAGCCCCCATCGTGATTGGTCGCGACCATCTCGATTCAGGCTCCGTCGCCTCGCCCAATCGCGAGACCGAAGCCATGCGCGATGGCTCGGATGCTGTCTCCGACTGGCCATTGCTCAACGCGTTGCTCAATTGCGCCAGTGGCGCGACCTGGGTCTCGCTTCACCATGGCGGCGGCGTCGGCATCGGCTTCTCGCAGCATTCCGGCATGGTCATCGTCGCCGATGGCACACCGGAAGCCGCGCGCAGGCTCGCCAATGTGCTGTGGAATGATCCGGCCACCGGCGTGATGCGCCATGCCGATGCGGGTTATGACATCGCGCTGGATTGTGCGCGCGATCAAGGGCTCGATCTCCCGGGCATCCTGAAGTAGCCACCTTCTTTTCTGACAGGAGCCGTCATCCGATGCGTGTGATCCGCAGGGCCGAGTGCCGCACCGTGCCGTGGAAGAATGGTGGCGGCACGGCAACCGACATTATCGCCTCGCCCGAAGGGGCTGGCTTTGACGCGTTCGACTGGCGCCTCAGCGGCGCCCATGTCGGGCGCAACGGTCCGTTCTCGCTCTTTCCCGGCACAGACCGGATCATGGCGGTCCTTTCGGGCACCGGGCTCAACTTGCATGGCCTGCGGGATTATGCGGTGACGCTCGACAAGGGCATCACGCCTTATGCCTTTCCCGGCGATGTTGCCGTCTCCGCCACGCTGTCAGATGGCGCGATCGACAATCTCAACCTGATGCTGAACCGCGCGCGGTTTTCCGGCACGATGCTTGATACGCTGGTCGCGGACGAATCCTGGCTTTCGCCCCCGGAGAGCGGCTGGACGCTGGTCCATCTTTGTGAGGGCACGCTGGGCGCGCAGAGTGAGAACGAGCAGATCGTGCTGCATTCCGGCGACACATTGATGTCGCAAGTGCCGCTCATGCTGCACACATCGCAGCCCCGGCGCGTCATCATTTGCGAGGTCAGGCCGCGCTGATCTGGCCTTGTGACTGCGTGGCGATTGTATCGAGCCGCTCTTTCTGGCATGAGAAGGAGACGATCAATCGTTCCGCAAACCGCGCCTGTCCCTGGAAAGGACCTTGAACTGAGCCCGAAATCGCATGGCGAAGCTGGCCAATCACCGCTTTCCCCAGCCCCCGAGACACCAAATCCGGCGGCTGATGTTCTGGCGCTTGCGTGCCACACCCTTGATGACATGAAGGCCGAGGATATCACGGTCATTGATCTGCGCGGGAAGACCTCGCTTGCAGACGCGATGATCATTGCCTCGGGGCGCGTCAACCGCCATGTCGGCGCCATTGCAGACAGCCTGGTGGAGGCCTTCAAGACCGCCGGCCACGGCACCATGCGCGTGGAAGGCCAGCCGGCCTGTGACTGGGTGCTGCTCGATGGCGGCGACATCATCATCCACGTGTTCCGCCCCGAAGTGCGGCAGTTCTACAATCTCGAGAAAATGTGGGGCGCGGACCGTCTCGAAGAAAAACAGGTCAATTAGCGCATGCGCCTGGCCGTTCTGGCCATCGGGCGGCTGAAAGACGGGCCGGAGCGCGACCTTTGCCTGCGCTATCAGGAGCGATCCCTGGCCATGGCGCGTGCACTCGGCTTTTCCGGGCCCGACATGGCCGAATTGCCGGAAAGTCGTGCCAGGCGCGCTGATGACCGCAAACACGAGGAAGCCTTGGCTCTTGCCACGAAGATGAGCACGGGCGGCCTGATTGTTCTCGATGAGCGCGCCAAGGCCATCACCAGCGAGGCGTTTGCAGCGTGTCTCTCAGCGGCGCGTGATCGCGGCCAGTCCGCAATGCACTTTGTCATCGGTGGCGCTGACGGGCTGGAACCCGAATTGATGGCGCGGGCCGAGCGCGGCATCTCCTTCGGTTCCATGACGTTGCCGCATCAGCTGGTGCGCGTGCTGGTTCTTGAGCAGATCTATCGCGCCATGACGATCTGCGCTGGACATCCCTATCACCGGGCCTGATTCTGATGGTGATGAATCGCTTTCGCACCTTTTGCCTGCCGATCCTTGCCATGGGGCTGCTGGTGCCGTCATCGGGCCATGCGCAAGCGCCGCAACCAGACCCCGAGCGCATCCAGCAGGAGGCGGCACAGCGTGCAGCTGCCAAGGAGCAGGAAAAGGCGAAAAGCGCCGCTGACCTCAAGGCCATAGAGGACCGGCTGGCGGCCAGTGCAGGCGCGCGCGCCAAGCTGGAAAGCGAGATGGGCGGCCTGCGCGCCGACCGGGCCAAGCTCAACGCCTCGCTGCTTGAGGCAACCGCCCGCACGCAAGGGCTGGAAACCCGCATTGCTGCACTCGAAAACCGCCTTTCGCTTCTGTCCGACAACGAAAGTGCCATTCGCCGCTCGCTGGAGGGCCGCCGGGGCCTGATCGGCGAGGTTTTGGCCGCGCTCCAGCGCATGGGCCGCCGCCCGCCGCCGGCAGTGCTGGTGCGGCCCGAAGACATGCTGGAGGCCGTGCGCGCCTCGATCCTGCTGGGCGCGGTGTTGCCGGAGCTGAAACTCGAGATCGAGACGCTGGCGGCGGACCTTGGCGAGCTGGTCAGGCTGCGCGAGAGCATGGCCAGTGATCGCAAGGCGCTTGCGGCTGAGTTCGAGCAGCTGGCCGGCGAACGGCAGCGGCTGGCGGCCCTTGTCGAGGTGCGACGCCGACGCGAAAGCCAGGTGTCGGCCGAGGTCGAGGCCGGGCGCGAGCAGGCGACAGGCCTCGCCAACCAGGCCCGCACCCTGCGCGAGTTCGTCGAAAGCATCGAGAAGGACATCGCGGTTGCCAACCGCGCCATTGAAGAGGCGCGCAAGACCATCGAATCCGAAACCAAGGGTCAGCGCGACCGCATGGCGCAGCTGGCCTTCAAGGATCCCGCCCGTCTGGCGCCAAAAGCCGCCTTCGCCCAGCTGCGTGGTCTTTTGCCGCTGCCAGCCGCCGGATCACAAATCCGTGCGTATGGCGCAGCCGATGCCGCGGGAGGCCCGGCA
>JANMMX010000264.1:0-5630 GCA_031373605.1 Allobosea sp.
ACCCGACGACGCATGGCGCGAAGGCCAGGTCTTCATGGCCCGCCAGCGCGCAAAGATGGCAGCCGTGCTGGCAGAAGGGCTGGCGCGGGCAAGCGGGCCAATTCACTGACGCAATCGCCGAAGCGGCAAAACCAGGACGACTTCCGGGGCTTTGGAGCGCTAGCGGAACAGTACCCGGAATCCAGCGATGCAACTGGCCGCGACAGCGGCGCTTGCTGCAATCCTCGCAAACGCAAGGCCGCTTCGCGAAGAGTCCCTGCGCTGGTTCCCGGATCGGGTTCCGCTGCGCTGCACCCGTCCGGGAGTCGAATAAAAAAGCCCGGCATTTCTGCCGGGCTTTCTGACTTCTTTCTTGAGCGTCTGGACTTCCTCAGAAGTCCATGTCGCCACCAGAACCGGGCTTGCCCGGTTCTGGCTCTATGTCTGGTCTTGGGCGTCTGGACTTCCTCAGAAGTCCATGCCGCCCATGCCGCCGCCGCCCGGCATCGAGGGACCGGAGTCCTTCTTGGGCATTTCGGCAATCATGGCTTCCGTGGTGATCAGCAGGCCAGCGATCGAGGCTGCGTCCTGGATCGCGGTGCGCACGACCTTGGTCGGGTCGATGATGCCCATCTTGACGAGGTCGCCATAGACACCGGTCTGCGCGTTGTAGCCGAAGGCATATTCCTTCGATTCCAGCAGCTTGCCGATGACCACTGCGCCATCGTCGCCAGCATTGTCGACGATCTGCTTGGCCGGGGCCATGATCGCCTTGCGGACGATTTCGACGCCGGTCTTCTGGTCGTCATTGGCGGTCTTGAGCGACTTGACGGTCGAGAGCGCACGCAGGAGCGCGACGCCGCCGCCCGGCAGGATGCCTTCTTCCACCGCAGCGCGGGTGGCGTTCAGGGCATCGTCAACCCGGTCCTTCTTTTCCTTCACTTCCACTTCGGTCGCGCCGCCAACGCGGATGACGGCCACGCCGCCAGCCAGCTTGGCCAGACGCTCCTGGAGCTTCTCGCGATCATAGTCAGACGTGGTCTCTTCGATCTGCGCCTTGATCTGGTTGACGCGCGACTCGATGTCCTTCTTCTTGCCGGCGCCGGCGACGATCACCGTGTTTTCCTTCTCGATGCGGACGCGCTTGGCGCGGCCCAGCATGTTGAGGGTCACGGTCTCGAGCTTGATGCCGAGGTCTTCCGAGATCATCTGGCCAGCGGTCAGGATCGAGATGTCCTCGAGCATGGCCTTGCGGCGATCACCGAAGCCCGGCGCCTTGACGGCGGCAACCTTCAGGCCACCACGCAGCTTGTTGACGACGAGCGTGGCCAGAGCCTCGCCTTCGACGTCTTCTGCGATGATGAGCAGCGGCTTGCCGGTCTGGACGACGGCCTCGAGGATCGGCAGCATCGCCTGGAGCGACGAGAGCTTCTTCTCGAAAACGAGGATGTAGGGGTCGTCGAGCTCGACAACCATCTTCTCGGCATTGGTGATGAAGTAGGGCGAGAGATAGCCACGGTCGAACTGCATGCCTTCGACGACATCCAGCTCGGTCTCGGCGGTCTTGGCTTCCTCGACGGTGATGACACCCTCGTTGCCGACCTTCTGCATCGCAGTGGCGATCATCTTGCCAACCGACTCATCGCCATTGGCCGAGATGGTGCCGACCTGCGCGACTTCGCCGTTGGACGTGACCTTCTTGGAGTTCTTCTTCAGGTCGGCGACGATGGCTTCGACAGCCAGATCGATGCCGCGCTTCAGATCCATCGGGTTCATGCCGGCAGCAACCGACTTCAGACCCTCGCGCATGATGGCAGCAGCCAGCACGGTCGCGGTGGTGGTGCCGTCGCCGGCAGCATCGTTCTGCTTCGAGGCCACTTCGCGCACCATCTGGGCGCCCATGTTCTCGAACTTGTCGGCGAGCTCGATCTCCTTGGCGACGGTGACGCCGTCCTTGGTGATGCGCGGGGCGCCGAACGACTTCTCGATCACGACATTGCGGCCCTTGGGACCGAGTGTGACCTTGACGGCATTGGTGAGAATTTCCACGCCACGCAGCATCTTGTCGCGCGCATCGGTGGAGAAACGGACGTCTTTAGCGGCCATGTTTCAAACTCCTGAAAAACTGAAAAAGGGAAAGCGGGCAGAGGGCTTGGATCAGCCGATGATGCCCATGATGTCGGATTCCTTCATGATGAGGAGATCCTTGCCGTCGATCTTGACTTCGGTGCCGGACCACTTGCCGAAGAGCACCTTGTCGCCCTTTTTCACGTCGAGCGGGGTCAGCTTGCCAGCTTCGTCGCGGCCACCAGGGCCAACGGCGACGATCTCGCCCTCTTGGGGCTTTTCCTTGGCGGTATCGGGAATGATGATGCCACCCTTGGTCTTCTCGTCGCTCTCAAGGCGACGAACAACCACACGGTCATGCAGCGGACGGAACTTCATGGTCCTGTTGTCCTCTCAAAAAATTGTCATTGGGGCCGGGCGTCACGCGTCGGCCTGCGATGTCTGGCTTTGGCACAGTCGATAGACGACTGCCAAGGCGCTGCTGGCAGATAGGCAAGCAGAGTGCCAGTGTCAAGGTTTGGCGCGGTCGATCTCCGGCAACGCAGAGCTTTGGTTAACCGCGATGGCCACGTCAGCCGGCGGCTTTATGCGGCGGCTGACGATCCAGGCGCCGGCAATGATGAAGGCCGCGCCGAGATAGGTCACCAATGCGGCGACTTCGTCAAACGCGACAAATCCGACAAGACTTGCCCAGATCAGCGCCGTGTATTCGGTGGTTGCGACGCGGGCAGCGGTGGCCAGTGCAAAGGCTCGCGTCACCAGAAGGTGCCCGCTGACCGCCAGCAGGCCGCCCAGAAAGGCCAGCCCCCAGAGCTGGAGCGATACCGGCTGCCAGACAAGGAAGGCCGGGATCGCCAGCAGAGCGGCCGGTCCCGCATTCTGGAATGCGACGATGATCGTGCCGTGCTCGCTCTGCGCGATCTTGCGCAGCAGGATGAGGTTGAGCGCATAGAACACGGCAGCCGCCAGCGCGGCCACCACTCCGGGCGTCGAGCCGGTGATTCCGGCCGCCAGCTTGGGCGACAGCATCACCATCATGCCGACAAGGCCAAAACCGATTGCGATCATGATGCGCCTGTCGACCTGCTCCTTGAGCAGCAAAAGCCCAAACAGCGCGACAAAAAGCGGCGACAGGAACGACAGCGCAATCGCCTCCGCCAGTGGCAGCTCGCGCACCGAGAAGAAGAAGGTCGAGGCTGTCGCCACCACCAGCGGCACACGCCAGAGATTGGCATGGATGCTGCCACGCGTTGGCATTGGCGGGCGCATGATCGCGACCACCGCCAGCGCCACAACGCTCCCCATGGCGAAGCGCAGGCAGACCGCCTGGATGAACGGCAGGCTGCGCATAAGCTCCTTCACCACGCCATCCATAGCCGTCAGCAGCCCGATGCCGAGCGTCGCGTAGATGTAAGGTTTGAAATGGTTCACAGCCGCGAAACAGAGTCAGGCTGAAGCACCAGCCGGTAGTGATACTCCCAGGTGAAGGACACGTCCCCTGAAGCCCGTTCGCCCATCTGCCGGACAAAGCCGAGCTTTTCATAGAAGGCATGCGCACGGGTAAAGCGCGTATCTGTCCAGAGCATCATTTCGCGCGCATTGGTTCTGCGCGCAAAAGCCATGGCCTCCTGCATCAGGCGCTGCGCCAGCCCGTTGCCGCGCTGGGACGCCGCCACATACACCTTGCCGATTTCAACGCAGCCGCGCTCCGGCCAGGGCCGGGCCGAGATCGACCCGACAAGCGTGCCGCCGGGGCCATCCACACACCAGAGCCGCGCACCCAGCGCATCATAGTGATCCGCCGGACGCAGCAACTCCGGAAACTCGGACGGCTCGTAAAGGCAGCCCTCGTACTCACTGAAGCAATCGGCAATCAGCGCTGCCAGCTTCATGCCGTCTTCATTGGTGGCCGGGCGGATCGGAGATGGCACGAGCGGGGTGCTGGAGATCGACATCTGATGTCCTGAATCGGTGGCGAGATTTGTGCGCCTGCATCAGAACATCTGCCAGTCGCGGCTCCGCATGTCGCATCTCGCGCGCAACCTGTGAAGCGCATGGCTTGCATGAGCCCCTGCACACCCGCTAACGCAGCATATCGAAAGTCGCCGAGGCCATTTGCGAATCGCATGAGTGTCGTCCTGCCCTTTGTCGTCAATGCCGGGCTCAACTTCGTCCTTGGCCTGCTGATTGCCTATTTTCTCGGACCGGAGGAATTCGGGCGCTATGCCATCGGCGCGGCCATCATGGTCTTCGTCAACGCCCTGTTCCTCGACTGGCTGAAGCTGTCGGCGGTGCGGTTCTACTCGCTGACCTCGCGCGAGTCCGAGCCGAACATCCGCGCGACACTCGATGTGCTGGCCGCCGGCATCACCATCGCTCTCTCGGGCTTGCTGGTGGCGGCTGTGCTGGCCGGTGTCGAATTTGGCCTGCCGGTGCTGCTGATTGCAGCGTCTGTGGGTGCGGGCATCTGTGCCGGGCTTTTCGATTACCACGGTGCCATCGCCCGCGCCCGCTTCCTCGATGCGGCTTATGCCCGGCTCATCATCATCAAGAATGTGCTGGCACTGGTGCTGATGGTCGGTGGTGCCTGGTATTTCCGCGATCCGGGGCTGGTGCTGATTGGCAGCATGCTCAGCGTGGCCGCAGCGCTGTTGAGCGTGCGCAAGGTACTGGCCGATGCACCGCTTGATCTTTCGCAGGCACGGCGCAAGCTGGCGCTGCAGTTCATGCGCTATGCGCTGCCTCTGGTCTGGGCCAATGCGTTTTATGCAGCCATGCCGTTTCTCAACCGCTCGCTGATGGCTGGCGAACATGGCTTTGCCGAGGCAGGCTATTTTTCACTCGCATCCGACATGGGCCTCAGGCTCTTCGGCACGCTGGGTGCAACGCTTGAGATTTTCCTGCTGCGCGAGGTGGTCCGGCTCGATGAGACGCAAGGGCGCGCGGCGGCCGAGGCGCAGATTGCACGCAACATGGTCATCGTGCTGATGATCGTGCTGCCCGTGGCCACGGGCTTGTGGCTGGTGCTGGCACCGTTCGAGCAGCTTCTGGTTCCCGCAGCCTATCAAGGCCATTTTGCCAGATACATGGCTGTGCTGATCCCGGCGTTTGTCGCGCTGGCGCTGTTTCAGGCCGGGCTTAACCCGGTGTTCCTGATCGCCAAGAAAACCCTGGCTGCCACGCTGGCCGCACTGCTGGGTCTGGCGCTCAACCTCGCCATCATCTGGTTCGGGCCAGACCGGATCGGCCCCATGAGCTACGCCTATGCGCAGACAGCAGGCTTCGTGCTGGCGCTGGTGTTGACAGCGGTACTGGCTTTGCGTGCCATCTCCGTTCTGCCGCGCTTCCGCGAGATGGTTTGGGTGCTGCTGGGCAACATCGCCATGGTCGCAGCACTCTGGCCGCTGGCTGGCAAGCTGCCGCCCCTGCCTGCGCTGCTGCTGATGGCCAGCCTTGGCAGCGTGCTCTACATCGGCATCATGCTGGCGCTCGATGTTGCAGGCTGCCGCAAGGCCCTGCAGGACTGCCGCAAGGCCCTTCAAGACTGGCGCAAGACGCGCAAGGGAACCCCATCATGAACCACG
>JANMMX010000404.1:0-14052 GCA_031373605.1 Allobosea sp.
TCGATGATGACATTGCGCGAGCGGCCCTGGCCTTCGGCAACGGTCATCTGCCCGCCGCGCGCCAGCGGCTTTCCGCCATACTGGCGAATGGCCTCGCCAGCGGCAGCCGCATAGACCGCCCACTGTGTCGCATTTGTCACGATGGCGCGCGCCACCACATACCCCTTGGCCATGTCGTTCTCTCCGTTGGCTTTCATTGAATTGGCAAGATTGCGAGACGGAACAGGATCGGGCAGGCCCGGTCAAGCTGCCGGTCGCATTGCCGCCATGCAGATCAGGCGGCGGCGATCTCTTCCATGATGGCGCTCGCTGCCGCCTTGCGATCCTTCGCCTGCGTGATGGGGCGGCCAACCACGAGATGGTCCACACCCGCCTTCATGGCCTCGCGCGGAGTCAGCGTGCGCTTCTGGTCTCCGGCCGAGCTGCCGGCGGGCCGGATGCCCGGCGTCACGATCACCATGTCGCGGCCGATCACATCGCGCACAATCTCGGTCTCCGCAGCCGAGCAGACGATGCCATCGATGCCTGCCGTCCGCGCCTGTTCGGCGCGCAGGCGCACGAGGTCGCGCACGGCCAGGCCATAGCCTGCATCGCGCAGATCGGTGTCGTCATAGGAGGTCAGCGCGGTGACGGCCAGCAGCCGCAGCGGATCCTCACCCCGGCCCTCGACAGCGCCGCGCATGGTTTGCGGATAGGCGTGCAGGCTGAGGAAGGTCACGCCCAGCTTGGTGATGGCCTCGACGCCCTCGGTCACCGTGTTGCCGATGTCATGGAGCTTCAGATCGAGGAAGACCTGCTTGCCTTCGCCGATCAGCTGGCGGGCAAGGTCAAGCCCGCCACCGAAGGCCAGTCGATAACCGATCTTGTAGAACGTCGCCGTGTCGCCCAGCTCCGCCACGATGCGGTAGGCATCAAAGACCGTGGGCACATCGAGCGCAACGATCAGCCGGTCACGAATGTCGGCGACATGCTTGGGGCTTTCGGGCGAGGTCATCGGTCATCTCCAGCGCAGCTTGGCTGGTGATGACCGATTCGGCAGCCGAGGTCGAATGCGGGAGGCCGGGCTCAGGCCTTGAGCCTGGCCGACATGCTGACAAGCTTCGTCAGCGTTGCATCGAGGAAGCCAGCCGTGCGCTCGTCGCTCAGCGTGCCGTCATCCTTGAAAGCGGTGCCAGCATTTCCGACTGCGACCATCTCGGGAACCAATGTGGCGCCCAGGCCAAGCTCCAGCACCGTGCGCAGCTGCGTCAGGCCGCGGTAGCCACCCATTGCGCCAGGCGAAACACCGCCCAGCGCCACAACCTTGCCCGAAAGGGTCGTGCCCGGAGCACCCGGCTTGGCAACGCTGATCCAGTCCAGCGCGTTCTTGAGCGCAGGCGCATAACCTGCATTGTATTCAGGGCTGACGAGAAAGAGGCCGTCCTGCGCCAGAACCAGCTCGGCCAATTGCGTCGCCAGGGCAGGCGCATTGCCGAAGCCGGTGGCATCGACCAGCGGCAGCACGAAATCCTTGAGCGATACGTGCCGGACGTCCGCACCGAGCGCCGTCAGTCGTTCAGCGGCGATCGTCGCCAGCATCATGTTGACGGAACCGTCGCGGCTGGAACCGGACATGACAAGAATTTTCGGATGAGCCACGTTGACCTCGATGCGGGTTGGGGTTTTGAACTGAACTTGCCCTGTGCATATAGGCCGCCTGATGCGCAAAGAAAGGACGCCGTGTCGGCAAATCAATTTGCAAAAATGCAAGATTTTCGACACATTTTTTTCATGTGAACCCGCTTCTGCGGAAGCAGGCAGTCAGGCCCGAGTCTGGCGCCGATAGGTCCAGACACGGGCGGGCGGAATGTTGCGCAGCACCCAGTCCGAAACGGTTGTCTTGAGGTTCATGCCCTTGCGCGGCACGGGCGAAACCAGCGAGTAGGTGAACTGGATGAAGGGCGAGCCGGGAAGCATCATGCCAAAGGATTGCTCGACCAGAGCTGTGCGCTCCGGCGGCGGCCGGGTGAACAGCGGCAGACTGGAAACGACCGCAATGGCAGGTTCTGTCAGCAGGCCTGCCAGCGTCGCCTGCAGGCCGTAGGCGTCCCCCTCGATCACCACGGCTTTCGGGAAGCGCTTGCGCAGCAGCAAGCAGAATTCGGGGCTGAACTCGACGAGAATCAGCCGTTCCTCGGCAATGCCGAGGGCGATCAGCGCTTCGGTCACAGGGCCGGTGCCGGGGCCGATCTCGATCACAGGGCCTGACAGGCCGGCATCGACATGGCTCGCCATCTCGCGCGCCAATGCCGGGCTTGAAGGTGTCACCGAGCCAGTCTTCAGCGGACTGTCAATCCAGCGGGCAAAGAACTTCGCGTCATCGCCCAGCCGCAGCTTGGCCTTGGCCGTCGCTGAGCGCATCCCGGCTGCAAGCTTGTCAGTTGTGCCGCGCACCTCATCCTCGATCTTGTAACGTGCGGCAGACACTTTCAGCCGCGCTTCCGCCACCTTGTCGATCAGCTCGGCTGCTGTGACACGCATCTCGTCCTCGAGCCGCGCCATGCCTGGCACGCGCAGAAGCTCGCCGGTCTTGCCGGGCTTTCCTGCACGCATGGGCGAAAATGGCGAACTCATGAACTCACTACCCTTGGGACACCGACCTGGATGCGTCGCTCCTGTGCCGTGAAAAATTAGCCAATGCAACGATCACGTCAAGCGTGCTCAGGCGCGTCCGCCGAGAAAGTCCTTCACGCGACCGAAAAAGCCGGTCGATTCCGGATGCGTTGTGCCCGAGGATTCGCGGTCGAACTCCTGCAGCAGCTCGCGCTGGCGGCGCGTCAGGTTCTGCGGTGTTTCGACCTGAACCTGAATGTAGAGGTCGCCCACATCGCGGGCCCGCAACACCGGCATGCCCTTGCCCTTCAGGCGGAACTGCTTGCCGTTCTGTGTGCCTTCAGGGATTTTCACAGTGGCCTTGCCGCCATCCAGCGTCGGCACCTCGATGTCACCGCCAAGTGCGGCACTCGTCAGGCCGAGCGGCACACGGCAGAACAGGTCCGAGCCGTCCCGCTGGAAGATGGCGTGCGGCTTCACCGAGAGGAAGATGTAGAGGTCGCCCGTCGGCCCGCCGCGTAGTCCGGCTTCGCCTTCGCCGGTCAGCCGGATGCGCGTGCCATCCTCGACGCCAGCCGGCACATTCACCGAAAGCTGGCGTTCGCGCGTGACACGCCCAGCGCCAAGACAGGCGCTGCAAGGGTCATCGATGATCTCGCCACGTCCATTGCAGGTGGGGCAGGTGCGCTCGATCGAGAAAAAGCCCTGGCTGGCGCGCACGCGGCCATAGCCGCCGCAGGTTGTGCATTGGCGCGGCTTGGAGCCGGCCTTGGCGCCTGTGCCCTTGCAGGGCTCGCAGGCGATGGAAGACGGCACCTTGATGTTGGCAGCCTTGCCTTGAAACGCGTCTTCCAGCGAAATCTCGAGATTGAAGCGCAGGTCAGAGCCGCGCTCACGCCCATTGCCGCCGCCCTGCGGCTTGCCGCGCCCGCGACCCTCGCCGAAGAACGAGTCGAAAATATCCGACATCACATCGGAGAAATCGCCATTGAAGCCCGGCCCACCGCCGCCGCCCTGCTCGAAGGCGCGGTGGCCGTGCTGGTCATAGACCTGCCGCTTCTGCGGATCTGAGAGGACCTGATAGGCTTCGTTCAACTCCTTGAACTTGGCTTCAGCCGCCTTGTCGCCGGGGTTCTTGTCTGGATGGCATTGCATGGCCTGCTTGCGGAAAGCCGATTTCAGCTCCGCCTCGCTGGCCGTGCGCGCAACGCCAAGCGTCTCGTAATAGTCGCGTTTCGACATCTTTGCCTGCCGCCCCTGCGCTGGCCCGGATAGCTGACGGCGTTGAGCCGCCCCTGTCCGCCCTGGTCGCGATCTGCCTCACCTCAAAGCAATGGCCGGGTCAAGCCCGGCCAAGCTCATCTCAGTGTGGAGTGGTCACGCGCTCTTCTTCTTGCCGCCCTTGTCGTCGGTCACGTCCTTGAAGTCGGCGTCGACAACATCGTCCTTCATCTTGCTGTCCTTGGCGGCGTCGCCAGCAGCGGCAGCCTCTGCGGCTTCAGTCTCTTCGGCCTGCGAAGCCGCATACATCGCCTCGCCCAGCTTCATTGACGCCTGCATCAGGTCCGTCGTGCGCGACTTGATGACTTCTGGATCATCATTGTTGAGTGCTGCCTTCAGCGCATCCATCGCGGTCTCGATGCCGGTCTTGTCGGCAGCCGAAACCTTGTCGCCATAGTCCTTCAGCGACTTCTCGGTGGAGTGCATCAGGCTCTCGCCCTGGTTCTTGGCATCGACAAGCTCGCGGCGCTTCTTGTCTTCCTCGGCATTGGCCTCGGCATCCTTGACCATCGCCTGGATGTCAGCTTCCGACAGGCCGCCCGAGGCCTGAATGCGGATCTGCTGTTCCTTGGCGGTGGCCTTGTCCTTGGCGGTCACGTTGACGATGCCATTGGCGTCGATGTCGAAGGTCACCTCGATCTGCGGCATGCCGCGCGGGGAGGGCGGAATGCCCATCAGATCGAACTGGCCCAGCATCTTGTTGTCGGCCGCCATTTCGCGCTCGCCCTGGAAGACGCGGATGGTCACGGCCTGCTGGTTGTCTTCAGCAGTCGAGAACACCTGGCTCTTCTTGGTCGGGATCGTGGTGTTGCGGTCGATCAGGCGGGTGAACACACCGCCAAGCGTCTCGATGCCGAGCGACAGCGGGGTCACGTCGAGCAGAAGCACGTCCTTGACGTCGCCCTGCAGCACGCCGGCCTGAATGGCGGCACCAATGGCCACCACCTCATCCGGATTGACGCCCTTGTGCGGCTCCTTGCCGAAGAAGGCCTTCACGGCCTCCTGCACCTTGGGCATGCGGCTCATGCCACCAACGAGGACGACCTCGTCGATCTCGGCAGCCGTCAGGCCCGCGTCCTTGAGCGCCTTCTTGCAGGGCTCGATGGTGCGCTGGACCAGATCATCGACCAGGCTCTCGAACTTGGCGCGGCTGAGCTTGATGGCCAGGTGCTTGGGACCAGAAGCATCAGCCGTGATGTAGGGCAGGTTGATCTCGGTCTGGGCTGCGGAAGACAGCTCGATCTTGGCCTTTTCGGCGGACTCTTTCAGGCGCTGGAGGGCGAGCTTGTCCTTCTTCAGGTCAATGCCCTGCTCGCGCTTGAACTCATCCGCGAGATATTCGACGAGGCGCATGTCGAAGTCTTCACCGCCGAGGAAGGTGTCGCCATTGGTCGACTTCACTTCAAAGACGCCATCGCCAATTTCCAGCACCGACACGTCAAACGTGCCGCCGCCAAGATCATAGACCGCGATGGTCCCAGCAGCCTTCTTGTCGAGGCCATAAGCGAGCGCAGCTGCGGTCGGCTCGTTGATGATGCGCAGCACCTCGAGACCGGCGATGCGGCCTGCATCTTTGGTGGCCTGGCGCTGGGCGTCGTTGAAATAGGCCGGAACCGTGATGACGGCCTGTGTCACGCTCTGGCCCAGATAGGCCTCGGCGGTTTCCTTCATCTTCGTCAGCGTGAAGGCGGAGATCTGCGACGGCGAATAGGTCTGGCCATCCGCATCGACCCAGGCATCGCCTGACGGGGCGCGCACGATCTTGTAAGGCACAAGACCACGGTCCTTCTGCGTCATCGGGTCATCATAGGTGCGCCCGATCAGGCGCTTGATCGCGAAGAAGGTGCGTTCCGGGTTGGTGACGCCCTGGCGCTTGGCGGGCTGGCCCACAAGCCGCTCGCCATCATCAGTGAAGGCCACGATGGACGGCGTGGTGCGTGCGCCTTCCGAATTCTCGATAACCTTGGGGGTCGAGCCTTCCATGACGGCGACGCATGAATTCGTCGTGCCAAGATCAATACCGATTACTTTACCCATGGTGGGGATCCCTTTCCTCTAGCAGATCGCCGCAGCACCGGAAAAACTCCGCCTGCTCCGGCCCCACGGCCCGGACTGGTTCCCGCCAGATGCGGCAAACCGTTCCGGAAATCCACATTCCTTGGCGGCACAGGCCACCGGTTCGAGGCGTATATAGGGAGCGCGCCTAGGTCCTTGCAAGGCGTGAAACAAAATGAGGAAAGCGCATGGATTGCCGTTACGGAGTCCGGTTTCTGCAACAGTCGCTGCATTTTTCGCCTGGCCATGCCGGGATGCTTTTCAGTGACGCGGGCGGCGTGCTAGTTAACGGTATCGTTTTGTCACAGAATTGCCTGAAACCGACACCCGCTTGCGTGACCAGATTAACATCTTCCGGAGCTTGATGGCCTTGGCGGCGCTGCTGCTGCCGGGCGCGTTTGCTATGGCGCAGCCGATGCAGCTGCCCGGCGCTTCAATTCCAGCGCCTGTCGGCACGACCAATGCGCCGCCTGCTGCCACCGGTGCGCCGTCTGCCGCCAGGCCCAAGGCGCAGGCCACTGTAAAAGTGCCATCCGAGGACAATCTTGCAGGCCGCCTGCTCAAGCGCCACGGCGTGGGCGGCGAGGCCCGATTCGAGAAGCTCGGCTCTGGCTACGGACTCAAGCTTTTGGTTGACGGTTTCCAGACAGCAAATCTGACCGAGCCTTGCGCCGTCTCGTTTGGTGATCAGGCCATCCCGTTGAAATCACTTGGCAAACCTGCCGGTGTCTCCCGTTTCCAGCTCGAGGCCTCGGCCTGCCCGATTGTGTTTGATGTTCTGGACGGAGCCTTCCTTGTGGTCGAGCCAGCTTCCCCTTGCGTGATCGAGGCGGCAGCTTGCCGCGTTGATCCCCGCGGGCTCTGGGGCCCGGATGCGCGCACGCTTGGCACGCAGGCAAAAGAGATCGAGCGCGCCCGTTCATCTGCCGAGCGCGCGGTTCGCGATGGCTATCGCAGCCTGTCTGCGCGCGTCACCGGCCCGGACCAGCGCATGATCGCGCGCGAGCAGGCGGCCTTCTCATCCGACCGCGAGCAGGTCTGCCGCGATTTCGTGCGCGAATCGTCGCATGGATTTTGTGCGGCACGGGTGACAGAAGCACGCGCTGCCGACCTGCGCGCACGTCTTGGCGCATCGGCAACAGCCAATGCCAAGCCTCGATCCTGATCGCGGGATGGGTGCGGCAGCTTCGCCCGGTATCATCCAAGCCCGACAGGAAACGCCATGTCTTTCCGTTATGCCCAAGAAGATCATGTCTGCGTGTCGCTTGATGAATCGATTGTTGAGGTCAAGTGCGGACTGCATCCGTGGGAGCGCCATCCGGAGCGCCCGAACCGGCTGAAATTCTCGGTTCAGCTTTATGCGCGTCTGTCCGGCGCCAAGCTCGAAGGCAGCGGCTTCATCGACTATGACCCCGTGCGCAAGGCGATCCTGGCCCTGGCCACACGCCCGCACATCGATCTGCTCGAGACCATTGTCGATGAACTGGTTGCGGTCTGCTTCAGCGATCCGCGCGTCGAGGCCTGCCGCGTCGGCATTCGCAAGCCTGACATTTTCAACGAGGCGGCTGGTGCGGGCATCGATGTCTTCCGCAACCGGCCGGTCTGATGGAGAGCGCCGCGCGCAAGCTGGTGCTGGTCACAGGTGCCGGGCGCAGGCTTGGCGCTGATCTGGCGCAACTCTTTGCCACGCACGGTCACCATGTGCTGCTGCATGCGAACCGCTCGGTTGGCGAGGCGCTGGCGTTGGGCAAGCGTTTGCGCGAGCAAGGCCACACAGCCGATGTGCTGGCCTGCGATCTTTCGCAGCCGGAAACTGTCCCCGCTTTCATGGCTGATCTGATCGTCCGGTTCGGCGTGCCGGATACTATCGTCAACAACGCCTCGCTGTTCGAATATGACCAGCCGGGCAGCGCTGACCCTGAGAAGCTCAAGCGCAGCCTCGATGTGCATGTGGTCTCGATCACGCGCATCATCGAAGCCGCCGTTGCCGCAAAGCCAGCCTCGCAGCAGCTGAACATTTTCAACATCCTCGACCAGAAGCTGGCGAGCCTGAACCCGGATTATTTCAGCTACACCATCGGCAAGTTCGGCCTCGCGGGCATCACGGCCATGTGGCAGGCAACGCGCCGAGCGGATATGCGCGTGTTCGGGCTGCTGCCCGGCCTGATGTATCCAAGCGGCAAGCAGTCGGGCACCGAATTCGAGCAGGACCTGAAGAAAAGCCCTCTCGCCCGCGTTGTCTCGGCGCAGGACATCTTTGATGCCATGGCGTTTTTCCTCAGCCAGCCCGCAGTACCAGCCCAGAACCTCACCATAGATTGCGGCGAAAGCCTGATGCAGCGCGCCCGCGATATCGCTTACGAGGCGACCTGACCCGCGACTTGTCCCGCTTCCCAGCCGAGAATCGCGCGTTTGCGCGTCAGCCCCCAATGATAGCCGGTCAGTGCACCGGATTTGCCGATGACGCGGTGGCAAGGAACAACGAACGAAATCGGATTTTTCCCCACTGCCATACCGACAGCGCGCGCCGCTGATGGCTTGCCGATATGGTCGGCAATCGTGCCATAGGTCGTCGCGCGCCCCAGCGGGATGCGCAGCAGCGTCTCCCAGACGCGCACCTCGAAATCCGTGCCGATCAACACGACGCGCAAGGGCGTCTCCTGGCACCAGCTTTCGGGCGCAAAGATGCGCTGTGCGTAGGGCGCAGTCGCCTGCGGGTCGAGCCGATAGTCGGCATTCGGCCAGCGGCGCACCATGTCGGCCAGCGCTTCGGCGCGCCCACCGACTGCCTTGCCGCCATCGGCGCTGGTGGACACCCAGCCCAGACCTGCAAGTCCGCGCGCATTGACCATCACCAGCGCCTCGCCAAAAGGCGAGGTATGGAAGCCATAGGCCATTGCGAGGCCTGCACCGCCGCCCTTCCACTCGCCGGGCGACATCGCCTCATGCGTCACGAACAGATCGTGCAGGCGGCCAGGCCCCGACATGCCGACTTCCAGCGCTGTATCCAGCACACTCGCTGAGCCCGCCAGAAGCGCCTTCGCATGGTCCAGCGTGATCGCCTGCAGGAACGCCTTGGGCGTCAGTCCGCACCAGCGCCGGAACAGGTGATGCACATCACTCGGCGTCGCGCCAACGCCTTCGGCGATTTCCTCAATGGAGGGCTGGTCGCGCCAATAATCGGTGATGAAAGCCAGGATGCGCCGGACCGTGTCATAATCCGAACCCGGAATGGGCGCATCATTGAGGCTTGCAAGAGAGAGGGCTGTGGCAGACATGGGGAACACTCCTGGTCCGGAGCGCGGCGATCAGGGCCGCATCTGTCAGCCAATCTAGCGACCTGTCAGTCCGGAGCCACCCGTTTTCTGACGGCGTGTTTTCCAGTACGGCGAGGCAACATCAGGCCGGTCGATAATCCGCGCCCCGCCGCGCCTTGGCCAGTGCCCCGCTGAAGGCATTGGCAAAATCCTGTCGCTCGGCCGGTGACAAAGCGGTCGCCACAGCCACGGACTGTCCCCGTGAGACGACCATGAGATGCATCAGGCCATAATCCTCGTCGTGCTCCGCTTCCAGCTTCGTCCAGAGCGGGTTGAAGCGCCATGATGCTTCCTTGCCCTTGGGTGAAACCTTGCGCAGCAACACCTCAAGCGGCGTCACCACCACCTGCTCGAAGCCGCGCTCCTGTGCAAAGTTGACCTTGAACGCGATGAACAGCGCCAGAACGTCGAGCCCGACAAAACCAGCGACGGGCCAGGCCCCGAGAATCATGAATGGCATCGAGGAAACGATGCTGGCGAGGCAAACCAGCGTCATCACCAGACGAAAGCCCCGCCTGTCGAGCGAGCGATGCGGCGTGATGCGCGCATCAAAAACCGGCCGTTCCGCCGCCAAATAGGCCTGCCCGAAATCGGGTGTTGCGCTGCTCATTTCCTGATTATAGCTGAGCGATGGATCAGGTGAAGAGTCCCAAACGTCGCGGTGTTGATGCCCCCCCGGGCACCAAGGCCAATGCTAACGTCACTGCGAAAGCAGGCGCCACAGCGAAGAGCCAGCCGTCATCAGCGCGCAAGAGCGCCACACTCAAGCGCCGCGATGCCGCGAGCATCACCGAGATCTTCACGCGGTTTCGCGCGGCCAATCCCGAGCCAAAGGGCGAGCTTGAACATGTGAACGCCTACACGCTGCTGGTGGCGGTCGTGCTCTCGGCGCAGGCGACCGACGCCGGTGTCAACAAGGCCACGCGCGCATTGTTTGCTCTGGCCGACACGCCCGAGAAGATGCTGGCGCTCGGCGAAGACAAGGTGCGCGACCATGTGCGCACCATCGGCCTGTTCCGCACCAAGGCCAAGAACGTGATTGCCCTTTCGCAGATTTTGGTGCGCGATCATGGCAGCATTGTGCCTGCTGACCGCGCGACGCTGGAAACCCTTCCGGGCGTGGGCCGCAAGACCGCCAACGTGGTGCTGAACATGGCGTTCGGCCAGATCACGCATGCAGTCGACACCCATGTCTTCCGCGTCGCCAATCGCCTCGCCATTGCGCCGGGCAAAAACGTGCTGGCGGTGGAGCTTGGGCTGGAAAAGGCCGTGCCGGACGCCTTCGGCCACCACGCCCATCACTGGCTCATCCTGCATGGCCGCTACACCTGCAAGGCGCGCAGCCCCGAATGCGCGGCATGCATCGTGGCAGACCTGTGCCGTTCGGCTGACAAGCGTGCCTTATCGGACAAACAGCCTCCGGTTGCTGAGAGCATTGACTGACATGCGCATCGCCCTGATCCACGCCCTGAAGCATTCGCCGCCTCCCATCGAGGCGGCGTTTGCCGAGCTGTGGCCCGAAGCCACACTGATGAACCTGCTGGATGACAGTCTTTCAGCGGATCTGGCGCGCGATGGCCATTTGACCGAGGCGATGACGCAGCGCTTTCTGACCTTGGCGCGCTATGTCGTTGGCACGGGTGCGGCTGGCATCCTCTTCACCTGCTCGGCCTTTGGCCCCTGCATCGAGGCGGTGCAGCGGGAATTCACGCATCTGCCTGTGCTGAAGCCCAATGAGGCGATGATCGAGGAGGCCCAGGCGCTTGGCGGAACGATTGGCCTGATGGCGAGCTTCGGGCCGACGCTGGTGTCGATGCCGCCGGAATTTCCGGCCTCCATGACGCTTGTGCCACGGCTTGTTGAAGGCGCTATGGCCGCGCTCAACGACGGCAACGCGGCATTGCATGACCAGCTGGCGGGCGAAGCTGCAAAGGATCTTGCCGACTGCGATGCTATCGCGCTGGCACAGTTCAGCCTGGCGCGCGCAGCGGATGTCGTGGCCAAGGCTTCAGGTCGTCCGGTGCTGACCACGCCGCACAGCGCGGTGCGCAAGCTGCGCAGTCTTCTGGTCTGACAGCAGGCCGCTCAGCCAAACGTCCAGAGCCCGATCAGACCCAGCGTGCCCACCACGATGCGCCACCAGGCGAAGGGCGCAAATCCGTGGCGCGAGACGAATTCCAGCAGCACGCGGACAACGATCAGCCCGGCAATGAAGGCAGTCGTAAACCCGATGCCGATCAGCACGACATTGTCGAAGGTCAGCGTCTTGTAATTCTTGTAAAGATCATAGGCGAAGGCGCCCGCCATGGTCGGCATGGCCAGAAAGAACGAGAACTCGGCCGCCGCGCGCTTGGATGAGCCCATCAGCATGGCGCCGACAATCGTCGAACCCGAGCGCGACACGCCCGGGATCATGGCAATGCACTGGAACAGGCCGATCTTGAAATACATGGCGAGCGGAAAGGTCGTGGCGTCCTGATGCTTTTCCTCCAGCTCCATCTCGTCGATGACAAGCAGGATCAGCCCGCCGGCAATCAGCGAACAGCAGACCAGCAGCGGATTGAACAGCACGCCCTTGATGATCGAGTGGAGCAGCGCGCCCAGGATAGCGGCAGGCAGGAAGGCCAGCAACACGCCCGCCACAAATCGGCGTGCTGACGGGTCGCTTGGCAGGCGCCCGGCAATGTTCAGCAGCTTGGCGAAATAGACCAGCAGAATGGCGAGAATGGCACCCAGCTGGATGAGCACGGCAAATGTCTTGCCGAAATCATCGTCGCCAATCTTGAAGAAATGCTCGAGCAGCAGCAGGTGCCCGGTGGAGGACACAGGCAGAAATTCGGTGATGCCTTCCACCAGCCCCAGAAGCGCCGCCTTGATGTAGTCCACGATATGCCCGCCCCGAATCGCTGTTGTCCGATCTTGCAAGCGGTTCTATACGGGGCCCCTGCACGGTGCCAATGCGCACTGATTCACTGTCGCCTGAACCGCAGCTTTTGCGCGGATCAGGCCGTTCCCTCCCGCCGGACTGGACATGCCTCACCCCGATGCCGACGCTTCATCATCATTCACTTTGCCCGCATTCGCGCTTTGTCCGGCTGGTACTGGCCGAGATGGAATTGCAGGTCACGCTGGCTGACGAGCGCGTCTGGGAGCGGCGTCGCGAGTTTCTGGCGCTGAACCCGGCGGGCACCACACCGGTTCTGGTGGCAGATAACGGGCTGGTGATCCCCGGCTGCGGGCCGATCAATGAATATCTGGACGAGACTTGCGGTCTGGGTCTCGGTGACAGGCGCCTGCTCCCGGAGCCTCTTGCCGCGCGCATCGAGGTGCGCCGCCTGCTCGACTGGTTTCACCTGAAATTCTTCGAGGAAGTGTCCGGCCTGCTCGTTTCCGAGAAGATCATGAAGCGCTTCATGCGGCCCGAAGAAGGCGGCGGCCCGCCCGACATGGTGGCGATCCGGGCGGCGCGCAGCAACATCCGCTATCATCTGCAATATATTGGCTGGCTGACGGCCTCGCACAACTGGCTGGCGGGAGATATGCTCACAGCAGCTGATCTGGCGGCAGCGGCCCATCTCGCCTGTGCCGATTATCTGGGCGATGTGCCGTGGAACGAGAACGAGGCGGCGCGCGCATGGTACGCGAAGATCAAGTCCCGCCCGAGCTTCCGGACGCTGCTGGCCGACCGGATCCCCGGCATGGCCCCGGCGGACCATTACGCCAATCTGGACTTCTGAGCGGCGCAGCACTGAAAGCTGCAGTGCTGGCGCGCGCGGCCGTGGAGGGCTTTGCCGTCGCGAGCGTGACGACGCCCGATGCGATTCCCGAAGCGGAAAGCCGACTGCAGGAATGGCTGGCTGCCGGCCATCAAGGCACAATGGGCTGGATGGGCGAACGCGCAGGGCAGCGTGGCGCACCGTCTGGGCTCTGGCCAGAAGTGCGCTCCATCATCATGCTGGGTACGAACTATGCGCCCGACAGCGATCCGCTGGAGGCGCTGCTGAAAAACAGCGAGGGCGCCATCTCGGTCTATGCCCAACGGCGCGACTACCACGACGTCATCAAGGGTCGGCTGAAATCGGTCGCAGGCCTGCTGGCAGCGCGCGGTGGCGTCGATGTGAAGGTGTTCGTCGACACTGCGCCCGTCATGGAAAAGCCGCTGGCCGCCGCCGCAGGCCTCGGCTGGCAGGGCAAGCACACGGTGCTGGTTTCGCGCGCGCATGGCTCCTGGCTGTTCCTCGGCGCGATCTACACCACGGCAGAACTGCCACCGGATGCCCCCGAGATCGACCATTGCGGCAGCTGCACGCGCTGTCTCGACATCTGCCCGACCGATGCCTTCCCCAAGCCCTACCAGCTCGATTCACGCCGCTGCATCGCCTATCTCACCATCGAGCATGCAGGACATGTCGAAGCGCAATGGCGGCGCGCCATCGGCAACCGCATCTTTGGCTGCGATGACTGCCTCGCCGTCTGCCCGTGGAACAAGTTTGCCGAAACCGCGCACGAGACCAGGCTCGCCATGCGCCCGGAACTGGCCAGACTGCCGCTGGCCGAGCTGGCTGCACTTGATGATGCTGCCTTCCGCAAGCTTTTTGCCGGCACACCTGTGAAACGCACAGGCCGTGACCGCTTTGTGCGCAATGTCATGATTGCCATTGGCAACAGCGGAAATGCCGCTTTGGTGGATGTGGCCGTTGCCCGGCTGCGCGACCACTCGCCACTGGTTCGTGCCATGGCGGTCTGGGCGCTGGCACAGCTCGATCACAATCGTCTGCGCGCAGAGGCGCGTCTGACCCTGATGGAA
>JANMMX010000289.1:0-13349 GCA_031373605.1 Allobosea sp.
GATGGAGGGCGTGCCCGCCCCCATGATCGAGGCGGCTGGCAAACAGGCCGGCATGCCGGTCGGCCCGCTCTCGCTCAATGACGAGGTCGCCATCGATCTCGCCTGGAAGATCGTGAAAGCCACCAAGGCCGAAGTCGGGCCAGAAGCTGTCGATCCGCTGCAGGAGAAGCTGCTGCAGGCGATGGTCGAAAAGGAAGGCCGTTTCGGCCGCAAGAACAAGAAGGGCTTCTATGATTACCCTGAAGGCGCCCCGAAGCGGCTCTGGCCCGGCTTGAGTGCCTTGCAGCCGGTGCATCTGGCGCCTGAAGCGGTGGACATGGAAGAGCTGAAGCATCGCCTCCTGGTGACGCAGGCGCTGGAAGCGGCACGCACGGTGGAAGAGGGCGTCGTCACCGATCCGCGCGAGGCCGATGTCGGCTCGATCATCGGTTTCGGCTTTGCGCCCTATTCCGGCGGCACCTTGTCTTACATCGACACGATGGGGGCGGCCGCCTTCGTCAAGCTCTGCGAGAGCCTCGCCAAGAAGCACGGCGCGCGCTTCAAGCCCTGCAAGCTCCTGAAGCGCATGGCCAAGACCGGCGACAGCTTCTACGGCATGGCGGCGACAGCGGCTGCGGCGAAGAAGGCCGCTTGATGATCGGGCGAATTGCGATAGGCGAATGGCGAATGTGGATTGGATCCATCTTCCATTCGCAATTCGCCACTCACCATTCGCGACCAAAAACGTCATGAACCTCTGGCTCCGCCTCCTGCACCTGCTTGCCACCTCCTGGGCGAGGCCGCGTCTGCATGCGCCGTTTGACAGGTCGCTGCTGAAGTTCCGGGTCTGGTTTCACGACCTCGACACCTCGCTGCACATGAACAATGGCCGCTACTGGACCTTGATGGATCTGGGGCGGACCGACCTGATGCTGCGCTCCGGCTTGTGGCGCGCGGTGCTGCGCCACAAATGGACGCCGGTGGTCAGCGCAGCCACCATCCGGTTTCGCCGCGAAATGCGGCTGTTCCGGGCCTTCCGGCTTGAGACGCAGATCCTGTGCTGGGCTGAAACCTGGCTGGTGATGGAGCATCGCATCATCTGCAAGGCCGCCAATGGCCGGGACATCATCTCGGCCGTCTCGCTGGTCAAGGTCGGGCTTTATGACCGCCAGGAGCGTGGCTTTGTGCCAGTGCAGCGCATGTTTGACGAAATGGGAACAACGGCAGCGATCTCGCCGGAACCCACGCCCGATGTGGCGGCTTTTTTGGCCTCGGAAGAGGCGATGAAAGAGATGGCAACTGGCAGTAGGCAGTAGGTTTTGTTCCTGTTGCCTCATGGCGATTATCGATTGCCCTGACTATTCCGCCGCCAGCCGCGTGATCCGCCATTGTGCGAGGAGCGCCCGCAGGGCGGCGGGCTTCAGCGGCTTGTGCAGCACATGCATCCCGCTGGCCTCAGCTGCCTCGCGCACTGGCACCGAGCGATCCGCCGTCACTAGCACTGCCGGGGTTTCGCTGTTCCAGGCGCGGCGCAGCTCTGCCACAAGCGAAATCCCCGTGCCATCATCAAGATGGTAGTCGGCAATCAGAATGTTCGGCTGGCCGGATATGGTCGAGAGCGCCAGAGCCTCCTGCAGATTGGCAGCCGTGGTGACCTTGCAGCCCCAGCTTTCGAGCAGAAGCCGCATGGCATCGAGAATGGCGGGCTCGTTGTCGATGGCCATCAGGTGGAGCCCGGCCAGCGCTGCGCTGACAGGTGCGTGAACCTGTGCCGGAGCCGTCATGGCGGGCAAATGTGTCGCGCGCGGCACCTCAAGCGTGAACATGGAGCCCTTGCCCGGCACGGAAGCCAGCGAGAGCTTGTGGTTGAGCGTGCGCGAAATCCGCTCGACAATCGACAGCCCGAGCCCAAGCCCGCGCGCTACGCGGGCGCCCTGATCCAGCCGCTGGAACTCGCGGAAGATCGTCTTCTTCTTCGACTCCGGAATGCCAAGGCCCGTGTCACAAACCTGAAGGCGAATGGTGTTGCCCGAGCGCCTGCAGCCGACCAATACCTTGCCGCCAGGGGTATATTTGATGGCATTCGAGATCAGGTTCTGGATCAGGCGGCGCAGCAGGCGGCGGTCGGAGCGCACCGTCAGCGTCGGCATGATGAAGCGCAGGTCCAGCCCTTTTTCAAGTGCCATCGGTTCGAAATCGCGCTGCAGCTGCCGCAGCATCTCGTCCAAGCGGAACGTGGTCAGCTCCGGCTTCATCGAGCCGGAATCGAGCCGGGAAATATCCAGCAAGGCTGTCAGGATTTCTTCCACGGCATCAAGCGAGGCGTCGATGTTTTCGGCCAGGGCCGGGCTGCCGCTCCGGCGGTCGCGCTCTACCAGCGAGCTGGCATAAAGCCGCGCCGCATTCAGCGGTTGCAGGATGTCGTGGCTGGCTGCCGCAAGAAACCGCGTCTTGGAGGCATTCGCCTCATCCGCATCAGCCTTGGCGCGCTGTAGCTGCGAGTTGACATGGGTCAGCTCCTCGGTGCGGTCCGTCACGCGCTTTTCCAGTGTCTCGTTGTTGCGCTCGAGTTCTTCCTCGAAGCGCACGGTTTCGGTGATGTCAGTATAGGTGGTCACCAGACCGCCATCGGGCAGCGGGTTGGAGCGGATGTCGAGCACCCGGTCGGACGGGAACAGGCGCAGGCGCACAGGTTCGCGGTCATTGACGAAGCTGGACAGTCGCGCTGCCATCAGCTGGTCGCGCTCTCCAGTGCCATAAAGCCCGCGCCTGGCATTGAAGCGCACGATCTCGTCGAGGCCAACGCCCAGCCGCACGAGGCTGGCTGGCATCTCGTAGAGTCGCACGAAAGCCTGGTTCCAGGCCACAAGCCTGAGATCCTTGTCGACCACTGTGATGCCCTGGCCCGCATGATCCAGCCCGTGCTGCAGGATGTCGCGGTTGTACTGCAGCGCGGCCGAGGCCTCATCGAGCAGCTTGAACGCGGCCTCGGTCGACAGATTGCGCCGTTTCAGCAGCAGTGAGAGCACCAGGCGTGAAGAGGCTGCGCCAATCGCGGACGAGAGCAGATGCTCGCCAAAGCGCAGCACATGGATGTCAGCCTCGCCCGCTGAATCCGGCTTTTCGCCACGTGAAGCGGCAAATCCGTCGAAAGCCTTGCTGGTCCGCTCGGCACCGAGATAGCGCGAAATTGTGGTTTGCAGCTCCAACACTGTCACGCTTGAGCGCCAGAGCCTGAAGTTCTGGACGGCAAGGCCGCTATCCGTGCCCACGAAGGCATTGGCCTGCAACCGTTCGATGGCGTTGGCCGGGCGCAGCAACGAGAACCCGACATAGCAGGCCAGATTGACCAGCAGGCTCCAGATCGTGCCATGCGTCAGGCTGGGGATTTCCGTCCAGAACAGGGCTTGCGGCCTCAAGATGCCAAGTCCCATCGGCCCTTCCGTGACCAGTGCAAACCAGCTCGAGCCAGGCTGGACCAGGCTTGGCAACAGCAATGTGTAGGTCCAGACGATGAGACCAGCCGTCAGGCCGGCAACTGCGCCGAGCGCTGTGCCGCGCTTCCAGTACAGTCCGCCGAAGAAGGCGGGTGCAACCTGGGCGATCGCGGCAAATGACAGGAGGCCAATGGTGGCCAGCGCAGCATCTCCTGCCAGGCGATAGTAGACGTAGCCCAGCAGGATCACACCCAGGATCGCAATCCGCCGCACCCGCAGAATGAGCTTGCCGAGATCGCCGATTGCAGGAACGGGTGCAGCTTCCGATTGCGTCTCGTCAGGGCGCTGGCGCGAAACCGGCGCGCGAAGCCCGCGCCCGCGCGCCAGCAGTGGCAACACCAGATGGTTGGAAATCATGATGGCCAGTGCAACAGAGGCCACGATGACCATCGCTGTCGCGGCCGAGAGACCGCCGACAAAAACCAGAAGCGCCAGAAGGTTGGCACCATTCTGCAAGGGCAGAAGCAACACGGTCATGTCGCGGTCAATGCTGACGCCTGGCAGGAACTGCTCCCCTGCAATGGCCAGTGGCAGCACGAACAGGTTGATGAGCAGCAGATAGAGCGGGAACATCCAAGCCGCGCGCCGGACATCGGCCACATTGCGGTTCTCGACGATCATCATGTGGAACTGCCGCGGCAGCAGGACAGTCGCAAAGCTCGACAGGCATGTCAGGGTGAGAAAGGTCGTCCAGCCAGAAGTCCGCTCCCAGATCGGAGGCGATCCTGCAGGCGGATTGGCCGCACTGGCGAGCAGGTCGGGCATCCCGTCCATCAGGCCATAGACGACAAAAATGCCAAGAGCGAGAAAAGCGACCAGCTTGATGACGGATTCGACCGCAATGGCCAGCACAAGCCCGTCCTGGTGTTCGGTGGCATCGATGTGCCTTGTGCCGAATGCCATGGCAAATGCGGCCAGGACAAGCGCAACGAGCAGCGCCAGATCGCCAAGGATGGTGGTCCCGCCTGTCATTGGCGGACCCGCCGTGGCCTGCAGGAAAACCGTCAGTGAGCCGGCAACGGCTTTCAGCTGAAGGGCGATGTAGGGCAGCGCACCGATGACGGCGACGAGGCAGACCAGAGCTGCAACCCGCTCGCTCTTGCCATAGCGCGCGCCAACGAAATCGGCGATCGAGGTGATGTTCTGCGATTTGGCGATGGTCACGATGCGCGCCACGAATCGATGGCCGAGACCGACCACAAGAATGGGGCCGATATAGATTGCCAGGAAATCAAGCCCGGTGCGACCGGCGAGCCCGACCGAGCCGTAAAACGTCCAGGACGTGCAGTAGACCGCGAGCGCCAGGGCATAGATCGTCGCCCGCGCACGCCCTGCCATCAGACTGCGCCCGGCAGTATCGGCAAAATGTGCGACGGCGAACAGCGCGCAAAGATAGACGAGTGCTGTCAGAACAACCGACCAGCCGGGCAGCATCTGGAACCCTTTCTGCAACTCACCCAGCTCTATCGCGCTGAAACCGCACGTGCCAGCCTGAAACCAATCAAAACGCAGCTTTAGATGCAGCTTTAAATCACATGCCAAATCTGGTAACGAACCATTAACCCGCGGGTTGGTCTTGGACTGAGCCATAGCAGCCATGGGCATGAAAACAGAGCATGAGGGGGCTTCTATGCTTCAGGAATTCAAAGACTTCGCCATGAAGGGCAACGTAGTTGACCTTGCGATAGGCGTGATCATCGGTGGTGCATTCGGCAAGATCGTCGAATCCATGGTTGGCGACATCATCATGCCGATCATTGGTGCCATTTTCGGCGGTCTCGACTTTTCGAACTACTTTCTTGGCCTTGCAAAGGGCGTCACCAACCCGGTTCTTGTCGAAGCCAAGAAGCAGGGCGCCGTGCTCGCCTATGGCAGCTTCCTGACCATCGTCGTGAACTTCATCATCATTGCTTTCATCCTGTTCATGGTCGTCAAGGCAATGAACAAGATGAAGAAGGCTGAAGCAGCGGCGGCTCCTCCCGAGACGCCAGCGCAGGAAGTTCTGCTGGGCCAGATCCGCGATCTGCTCGCCAAGCGTTGATCTTGTTCCGGTCTTGAGCCGGATATGGAAACCCCGGGGCTTCACGCTCCGGGGTTTTTTGCTGGCCTTTGCCATTCCTTGATCGCGACGAACAATTTTGCATCAACCCGATCATACATCACCGCAAATGATGATGCCGACATCGGGATTTCATGACCTGCCGCCTGCACTTGCTGTATGTCTTGCGGGTTGTCAGGAGAACTGCACGTGAACGACATGTCTGCCGCAAAACCACAGCCGAGCATGCTCGACTCATTGCGCCCGGAGGCGCGAAATGCACCTTTGAGTGGCATCAGCGAAGTGGTGGATTATGGTCGCCTGAAGCCGGGCCTTATCCCGCTCTGGGTTGGTGAAGGGCATCTGCCGACACCCGATTTCATCTGCGAGGCCGCGACCGCTGCGCTGGCGGCTGGCGAAACCTTCTACACCTGGCAGCGCGGCATTCCCGAGTTGCGACAGGCTCTGGCCGACTATCACACGCGCATCTACGGCGCGCCATTCGCGGGCAAGCCTTTCTCGGCGGACCGCTTCTTTGTTACCGGTTCCGGCATGCAGTCGGTGCAGATTGTCGTGCGCATGGTGGCGGGCATCGGTGACGAGATCGTCATCCCCACCCCGGCCTGGCCGAATTTCGTCGGGGCTGCCGGCATTGTCGGTGCCACGCCGGTCACCGTGCCGATGCGCAACGAGCAGGGGCGTTTCATTCTGGAGCTGGACAGGCTGGCGTCTGCCATCACGCCGCGCACGAAGGCCATCGTCATCAACTCACCAGCGAATCCGACAGGCTGGACGGCCGCGCGCGAAGAGCTGGCGGCAATTCTCGCGCTCGCCCGCCAGCACGGCGTCTGGATCATCGCCGACGAGATCTATGGCCGCTTTGTCTATGATGGCCAGCCACGTGCAGCTTCGTTCCACGATGTGATGGATGAGGATGACCGGGTCATCTTCGTACAGAGCTTCTCAAAGAACTGGGCGATGACGGGCTGGCGCGTTGGCTGGCTTGAAGCGCCGGCTGCCTTGGGCGGTGTCATCCAGAACCTGATCCAGTGTTCAACCTCCGGCTCGCCTGTGTTCATCCAGCGTGCGGCCATCGCGGCACTCGAAAAGGGCGAGCCTTTCGTCGAGCAGCAGATCGCGGCCTCGAAGCGCGGGCGCGATGTTGTCTGGCGCGGCCTCACGGCCACCAACCGCATCGTGATGGCGCCGCCTGCGGGCGCCTTCTACGCCTTCTTCACGGTTGATGGCCAACCTGATTCCCGCAAGCTTGCGCTTGATCTGGTCGACCGCGCCAATGTGGGCCTGGCACCGGGCACAGCCTTTGGTCCCGGCGGCGAGACGGGCCTGCGCCTGTGCTATGCACGCAAGGAAGAGGATCTGGTCGAGGCCGTGCGCCGCCTGCAGGTGGCCCTGTCCTGAGCGTGCTTGCTGTTGCGGTAATGCAATGGCAAACCGACCAGATGTCATCCCGTTCTTGCACCGTTGCAGATGTCCGAGCTTGAGGCGAAACCCGGCCCTGATGGTCAGCTGAATCCTTGGCTGATCGAGATGCGCGTTCTCGTCTGCGCCGCGCTCGGGGGGCTGCTGTTTCACTGGCTTGGCATTCCAGCTGCCTGGCTGTCAGGCGGCATGGCTGGTGCTGTCGCATTGCAGTTCGTCGTGAAGGACGTCTCGCTCCGAAAGCCATGGTTTGATCTGACGATGCTGCTCTCGGGCTGTCTCATCGGGGCAGCGGCCACACCGGAAGCCATTGCGGCCGCGGCGCGCTATCCGGGCAGCATCGTGATCCTGTGTGTCGGCATGCTCGCCATTATGGCAGCCACCACCTTCTTCCTGCAGCGCGCTGCAGGCTGGTCACGGCTGGATGCTGTGCTGGCCTCCGCGCCGGGTGCGTTCTCGGCCGTGGTTGCCATTGCCATCGAACGCGGCGGGAACGTGCCGCGCATTGCTGCCATCCAGATGTTTCGCCTGCTGGTTCTGATCGCTGTCTTGCCCAGCCTGATGAGCCTGATGGGCGGGACCGGCCCGCGTCCACCTGTCACATTGGCCGTTGGCCCGACAGCCATGTCCATGATGCTGGCAGCGTGCCTTGCCGTCGGTTTGCTGTTTGAGAAGCTCGGTGTGATGGCACCGCTCATCATTGGCGCCACGCTTGCCAGCGCGGTCCTGCATGGCACCGGGCTCGTTCATGGCACCTTGCCGGACGGGATCGCGATCCTGGCCTTTGTCATTCTGGGCGCCACCATTGCCGGGCGCCTCTCATCGCTGGACTCACAGACTGCCAGGCAGTTGCTGCCACTGGCGCTGGGGGGTTTTGCGGTTTCGATGGGTGTGGCCATGCTCTTTGCCTGGCCAGCGGCTGTTGTGGCCAATGTGTCCTATGTCACGGCGCTGGCCGCCTTTGCGCCGGGCGGCCTGGAAGCGCTGGCCATGCTGGCGCTCGCGCTGGGGCTGGACCCGCTCTATGTCGGCGCCCACCACCTTGTGCGTTTCATGGCGATCGGCCTGCTGCTGCCCGTCATCGTGCGTCTTGTCGCACCTCGGCGCTCAGGCGGCGGCGTTGACCGTGGTGAAGGCTGAATAGAGCGAGGTCGTGCCGCAGATGAACAGGCGGTTGCGCTTGGGGCCACCGAAGCAGACATTCGCGACCAGCTCGGGGATCAGGATCTTGCCGATCAACGTGCCATCCGGGTCAAAGCAATGCACGCCGTCTGCCGCGCTCGTCCAGATGCGGCCCTGTCCGTCGAGCCGGAAGCCATCGAACAGCCCTGCCGTGCACGCGGCAAAGACGCTGGATTTGCCAAGTGTGGCGCCACCCGCCTGCACTTCGATCCGGCGGATGTGACGGGGCCCGTCAGCGACGTGGCTGGCACCTGTATCGGCGACATATAGCCAGCGCTCATTGACCGAGAAGGCCAACCCGTTCGGCTTGACGAAGTCGCCTGCGACCTTGGTCACAGCGCCTGATTGCGGATCAATCCGGTAGACGTTGCAGGCACCAATCTCAGGATCGGCCCGGTCGCCCTCATAGTCGCTCATGATGCCGTAATCGGGATCGGTGTACCAGACCGAGCCATCGGACTTGACCACCACATCATTGGGCGAGTTCAGCCGCTTGCCCTCGAACCTGTCAGCCAGCACGGTGATGGCCCCATCGTGCTCCGTGCGCGTGACGCGCCGCGTCAGGTGCTCGCAGCTGACCAGCCGGCCCTCCCGGTCCACCGTGTTGCCGTTGGAATTGTTCGAGGGCTGGCGGAACAGGCCAACCGTGCCCGCCTGCTCGTCGAAACGCAGCATGCGGTTGTTGGGGATGTCCGACCAGACAAGGCAGCGATGGGCAGCAAACCACGCGGGACCCTCGCTCCAGCGCGCGCCAGTCCAGAGCCGCTCAACCCGCGCGTGCCCGGCAAAGCAAGCCTTGAAACGTGCATCCAGCACCTCGAAACCGGTGCCATCGATCTGTCCGTAAAAGCTCATGCGCGGGGTCCGTCCCAAATGTCTGTTCACTGTCACGTTCAGTTTCGTCGCCAGTTGTGATTTGGGCAAGCGCACAGTTTGCTTGCGCCCATGCAGGCAAGCAGGCAGAGGTTTTCAGGTTGTTGCCGGATGGACATTGACTGCCATGTTTCGTTTCCTGTTTCGCCTGATCGGGCTGGCCCTCGTTGCTGGCGGTTTTGTCCAGCTGGTGGTGGATGGTTCGCGCTCCATCGCCAACTCGGCACTGACCTGGACACCGCTGGGCGAAAGCCTGTTCTTGCTGTTGCGCGAGCGTTACCTCCTGCTGCAGCCTGCCATCGAGCGGCACATCCATCCGCTGGTCTGGGATCCGGTGGTGCTTAATCTCACGCTTGCGCCAACCTGCATTGTGGCGATCCTGCTGGGGCTGCTGCTGATCCGCCTTGGGCGCTCGCGGGAGTTGCATCTGGGCTATGTCACGCGGAAATAGGCTGGCAGGCACAGGGTTGTGATCGCGCTGCGCCTGTGCGCCCCCTGCTCAAGCCGGCCTTGCCTGCCTATATCTGGCTCAACTGAATCCGAAGGAGCGCCACCATGTTCTTCCAGCGCAAGAAATCCGTTCTGCCAAGCGCAACTGAGGCTTTGCCCGGCCGTTCCCATGCCATCGCGACTGCCGAGCGACATTTCGTCAACAAGCGGCCGCTGACTGGGCCATATCCCGAAGGCATGGCGCAGATTGTCCTTGGTCTGGGCTGTTTCTGGGGTGCCGAGCGCAAGTTCTGGCAGATGGGCGAGGGCATCTGGATCACGGCAGCTGGTTATCTCGGCGGGCTGACGCCAAACCCGACCTATGAGGAGGTATGCTCTGGTCTGACCGGCCACAACGAGGTGGTGCTGGTCGTTCATGACCCGGCCAAGCTGCCACTGTCGCTGCTGCTCAAGACCTTCTGGGAGAGCCACAACCCGACGCAGGGCATGCGGCAGGGCAATGATGTCGGCACGCAGTATCGCTCGGGCATCTATTCGACAGATGCCGAGGTGCTCGCACAAGCCAAGGCCTCGCGCGAGGTTTATGGCAAGGCGCTCGCCGCACGCGGGCATGAGCCGATCACCACCGAGATCATAGAGGGTGGCCCGTTCTATTTCGCCGAGGATTATCACCAGCAATATCTTGCCAAGAATCCGGCTGGCTATTGCGGCCTGGGTGGCACGGGCGTGGCGTGTCAGGTGGGCGTCTGAGGGCGCTTTGCATGCACACTTGAAGCGCTGCGCTGATATCGCCGTTGCTTTGAACCTTTGAGGGCCTAGAATCCTTCGGGAAACAGACTTACGAACATTTCCCATGGATGTTTCGACGGCCTTTGCTGCCGCCTTCGGTCTGATTTTTGGGCTTGATCCGCAGTTCCTGCAGATTGTCGGGCTGTCGCTGCGCGTGACGTTGACGGCGGTGGGGCTCGCGGCACTCATCGGGCTGCCTCTGGGTGCGCTTCTGGCCATCTCGCGCTTTCCGGGGCGCTCGATCGTGATCGTGCTGGTCAACGGGCTGATGGGCCTGCCGCCGGTTGTGGCGGGGCTGATGGTGTTCCTGCTCCTGTCACGTTCGGGCCCGCTGGGCTGGCTCGGCTGGCTGTTCACGCCCTCTGCCATGGTGCTGGCGCAGACGCTGCTCGTGCTGCCTATTATCATTGCGCTCACGCGCGGCACGGTCGAGGAACTGTGGAGCGAATATCGCGAGCATCTCACCTCGCTTGGCCTGACGGGGCGGCGCGCGATTCCCACCTTGCTCTGGGACGGGCGCTTTGCGCTGGCCACGGGCCTTCTGGCAGGCTTTGGCCGGGCCAGCGCCGAGGTGGGCGCCGTGCTGATCGTTGGCGGCAACATTGCAGGCTATACCCGCACCATGACGACCTCGATTGCGCTGGAAACCTCCAAGGGTGATCTGCCACTGGCGCTAGGGCTTGGCCTTGTCCTCATCGTCCTGACGCTCGCCATCAATGCGGCGGCCTACGGCGCCTCGCGCATTGGCGCGCGGTTTGCCGGGTGATGGCCATGCGCGAGGCTGCCTCCATCCTGCCGCTCCGTGTCGACGGGCTCACTTTCGAGGCCGATGGCAAACGCCTGCTCGATGGCGTGGGTTTCATGCTGCCGAAGGGTGGCATCACGGCGATCGTCGGGCCCAATGGTGCTGGCAAATCGCTCATGCTGCGTCTCTGCCACGGTCTGCTGGAGCCGACAGGCGGGACTGTGCGCTGGGCGCAAGGGCAGGCGGCAGGGCAGGTGACAGCGCAAGTGGCTGGACCGATGGCAGGGAACGCCAAGCGCCATGCCATGGTGCTGCAGAAGCCCGTGATGCTGCGTCGCTCGGTGCGCGCCAATATCGCGCACACACTGGCGGCTGTCGGGGCTGCGGACGCTCCGGCGAGGGTGGAGGCGGCTCTGGCGCGCTTTGGCCTGTCGCTGCTGGCCGAGCGTCCGGCGCGGCTGCTTTCAGGCGGCGAACAGCAGCGCCTGGCGATTGCGCGCGCCTGGGCGCTGTCGCCCGAAGTGTTGCTGCTGGACGAGCCGAGTTCGCAGCTTGACCCCGGTGCCACACGACAGATCGAACAGCTGATCGCCGGGCTGGCGGACGAGGGCATGACCATCCTGATGAGCACGCATGATCTGGGGCAGGCGCGCCGCCTGAGCCAGCGCATCCTGTTCCTGCATCAGGGGCGACTGGTCGAGGACAAGTCCACCGAGGCTTTTTTCGCCGCACCATCATCTCCAGAGGCACGTAGATTTATCGCCGGAGATTTGCTTTGGTAGAGCGTTCATCGTCCAGCAATTCAAGGGAGAGAGTGATGTTGGCCAAACGCTTGTTTCTGGCAGTCGGCTTCATGACATTGATGGCGGGTGCAGCAATGTCCCAGACCGCAGCGCCATCTGCTCCCGCAACTGGACAAACGCCTGGCCCGGATGCCGCAACGCGCTTCATCACCGTCTCCTCCACCACCTCCACCACCGATTCAGGTTTGTTCAACCACATCCTGCCGATCTTCAGGGCGAAGACGGGCATCGAGGTCCGTGTGGTCAGCCAGGGCACGGGGCAGGCGCTCGACACCGGGCGGCGCGGCGATGCCGATGTCGTTTTCGTGCATGCGCGTTCGCAGGAAGAGAAGTTCGTCGCCGATGGTTTTGGGCTCGCGCGCAAACCGGTCATGTACAATGATTTCGTGCTGATCGGCCCGAAATCCGATCCTGCCGGAATCAGGGGCGAGAAGGACATTGCCGCAGCCCTCAGGTCCATCCAGAGCAAGGCCGCGCCCTTCGTCTCGCGCGGTGACAAGAGCGGCACGCATTCAGCCGAGCTGAACCTCTGGAAGCTCGCCAGCCTCGAGATCGAGCAGGCCAAAGGCAGCTGGTATCGCGAGATTGGCCAGGGCATGGGTGCAGCGCTCAACACGGCGTCCGCGATGGGTGCCTATGTGCTGTCTGACCGCGCGACCTGGATCAACTTCAAGAACCGCGCCGACCTTGCCATCATTGTCGAGGGCGACCGGCGGCTCTTCAACCAGTATGGCATCATTCTGGTCAACCCGGCCCGCCACCCCCATGTGAAGCAGACCGAGGGCCAGGCCTTCATCGACTGGCTGGTTTCGGTGGAGGGGCAGGCGGCGATTGCGGGTTACAGGATCAATGGCGAGCAGCTGTTTTTCGCCAATGCGGGGCAGGCCGGGGCCTGAGGCGGGCGCAAACCGATCTGTGCATTTCATCGGCTTTGGAAAACGGAGGCATCACCGCCTCGTGTTCAATGAAAATCTCTCGATTTCGGCAGAATGCGCGCGTCCCTCGGGTGGCGGTTGCGCGGCGGTGGTGCGAGGTGCAGCGGCGGCGGGATGGCCGTGTGGCACGGGTCGCGGCCGTTGCCGGTTGTGCCAAGCGTCGATCCTTCATCGGCTGGTGCGAGCAGCGATTTCGTGAGCGCCGGGCCAGAGCGATGCTGATCCCTCATCAGATCCAGCGCATCAGAGCGATCGACGATGTGGCTTGCCATGAGATGCACCACACCTTCCGGGCTTTTCTGCACGCGCCCCTCGACCAGCATCAGACGCGCAGCCATCACGGGGCGGCGCAGGGCCTCGAATTGCCGGGCCCAGAGCACGCAATTGGTGACGCCAGTTTCATCCTCCAGCGTGATGAAAATCGCATTGCCCTTGCCAGGGCGCTGGCGCACCAGCACCAGCCCAGCGGTTTTCGTGAAACGACCATCGGCGCGCAAGGCTGTCTCGGCTGAGGAGCAGACACCCTCATGCTGGAAAAGTGGACGCAGCAGCGCCATCGGGTGCGCTTTCAGCGAGAGGCGCATGGTCTGATAATCAGCCACGACATGCTCGCCGAGG
>JANMMX010000299.1:0-2094 GCA_031373605.1 Allobosea sp.
GTTGCGAACCTGCAGCGGCTCTTGCAACTGGCTTAAGAGTGTCTTGGCCAGTAGTGGCGCCAAACAAGCGTTTGGGTGGCGCTCGCTTACCATCGTTTCCCATGCTCGCAGCACGTTGCCGGCGCCATGAAGTTTTGCCGGAAGTGCGCTCTCAGCGCCGGTGATTTGCTCGCGCATCGCCTTTTCCAAGCGCGACCAAACCAGCAGCAGCGATCCCAACGCCCCGCTGATCTTGTGATAATCCACTTCCAACTTTCTTCGACTCCCGCGCACTTTAAACGAACGGGTGCAGGGACTGCGTCCCTGCCCGCCGGAGGCCAGCCTTCCTTCAGCCCTTCAGCGCATCCGCGATCAGCGCCCGGCTCTGCGGCAACCCGTACAGCGCGATGAAGCTGCCCATGCGGGGGCCGTTCTGGCTGCCAATGAGGATTTCGTAGAGCGATTTGAACCAGTCACGGAGGTTTTCGTAGCCGGCGGCCTTGCCGGCTTCGTAGACTTCGAACTGATAGGCTTCGGCGTCGCCGTCTGCGCCCACAGCGGCGAGGCGGGCATCGAGGTCCTTCAGGGCGGCGGCTTCGGATTCCGTTGGTGCGCGGCGCTTGAGGCCGGGGATGACGAAATCGCGAGCATACGCCGCCGCGTGATGCACCAGCCGGTCGAGCAGCTTGTGGGTTTCCGGGCTGGAGCCGGGGGCATAGCGCTTCACGAAGCCCCACAGCCGGGCCGGATCGTCGGTGGCGGCGACCGAGGCGAGGTTGAGCAGCAGCGAGAAGCTGACCGGCAGCGCGTGGGTGGGTGGCTTGCCTTCGTGGATATGGTGCACCGGGTTTCCGAGCCGTTGTTCGATTGGTTGTTCCGGATAACGGCTGAGGAAATCGGCATAATCCTCGATGGCGCGCGGGATCACGTCGTAGTGCAGGCGCTTGGCCTTGCGCGGGCTCTGGAACATATACAGCGCCAGGCTTTCGGGCGGGCCGTAACCCAGCCATTGTTCGATGGTCAGGCCATTGCCCTTGGACTTCGAAATCTTGGCGCCTTCGCCATCCAGGAACAGCTCGTAATTGAAGCCCGCCGGGGGATTGCCGCCCAATGCGCGGACGATCTTGCCGGAGAGCATGACCGAATCGATCAGATCCTTGCCGGCCATTTCATAATCGACACCCAGCGCCAGCCAGCGCATCGCCCAATCGACCTTCCACTGCAGCTTGCAATGGCCGCCGGTGACCGGGACGGTGACGCTCTCGTTGGTGCCGGGCCGCACGTAAGACACGGTGCCGGCGGCGACATCGCGCGCCACGATCGGCACTTGCAGCATATGGCCGGAGACGGGATCGACGGGGAGGAACGGTGAGTAAGTGGCGCGGCGTTCGGGGCCGAGGGTGGGCAGGATGATGCCCATCACGTCGTCATACTGCGCCAAAATCTTGAGCAGCGTCGCATCGAACATGCCGCTGGCGTAGCATTCGGTGGACGACAGGAACTCGTAATCGAAGCCGAAGCTGTCGAGGAAAGCGCGCAGCCGGGCGTTGTTGTGCGCGCCGAAACTGGAATGGGTGCCGAACGGATCCGGCACCTGGGTGAGTGGCTTGTTCAACGCAGCGCGCAGGATTTCGGGGTTGGGGATGCCGTCCGGCACCTTGCGCAGCCCGTCCATGTCGTCGGAAAAGGCCACAAGGCGCGTCTTCACACCCGGCACCAGTGCTTCGAAGGCGCGGCGGACCATGGTGGTGCGCACGACCTCCCCAAAAGTGCCGATGTGCGGCAGACCCGACGGGCCATACACGTCTCGAAGATCACCGCATGGCCAGCCGGCACGCCGCTGGGATAGCGCGCCAGCACCTTGCGGGCTTCCTCGAACGGCCAGGCCTTGTTCTCAAGGGCGGCGGCTTGCAGGGTTTCGGTGGTGATGGTCATGGCTTTTGGCTATCGATGTGGTTCGGCCTTCCTCTGGCGACTGAACTTCATGAGTGCAACTGAAACCCGCGACGCAGCGGCTCCGCTGGCGATCCCGGCGCTGGTGGCAAGCCACGCCGGGGTGTGGATCGCCGCGCCCGATGGCAGCGTGCGCGGCGTGGGGCGCGGCGAGGCGATGGC
>JANMMX010000338.1:0-7470 GCA_031373605.1 Allobosea sp.
CCCAGTTCGAGCGCCTGCCAGAGCGCCTCCTGATCCGTCGTTGTGCGCTGTGGCGGTGAGCAGATCATCCGCGCGCCCTCAAGGCCTGGAAGGTCAAGCGCGTCTTGCGTCTGGAGCAGGTAATGCGGGCAGGTCTCGGCAAAAATCTTGACGCCTTCGCCGCGTGCCTGCCGGATGATGGCCGCCCCTTCCGCCGTCGAGACGTGGAAGATGACGATGGGCTGGTCCACGAGCTTCGAGAACTGGATCAGGCGCTGGAAGGCCTCCACCTCGGCAGCACGCGGATGGCTGATGGCATGGTATTTCGGGGCGACATAGCCGCGCTCGACCAGCCGCTCGCCCATCCATTTGAGCATGCCGTGATTCTCTGCATGGACGCAGACCAGGGCACCGTTGGCTCGCGCCGCAAGCATCACATCGAGCAACTGCTCGTCATTCACCTGCACGGCATCATAGGTCATGAACAGCTTGACCGAGCGGTGGCCCGCACGAATGAGCGCAGGCAAATCCTGCGTGATGGTCTGTGCATCAGGGTTGGCCACCATCAGGTGGAAGGCATGGTCGATGATCGCGCCTTGTGCCGCCAGCGCGGCATAGTCCTGCACGGTTGTCGCAAGATTTTTGCCCCGGTGCTGGGCTGCAAACGAGATCACGCTCGTGGTGCCGCCAAAGGCTGCCGAGCGCGTGGCACTTTCGAACGTGTCGGCATTCATGATGCCACCACCCGAGAGCTGCTCGATGTGGCAATGTGGATCGATGCCGCCGGGCAGGACGAAACGGCCGGTGGCGTCGATCTCCTCGCGGCCCACCGGCAGGCCAAGACCCACCATCGCGATGCGCTCGCCAATTATCCCGACATCAGCACGGAAGACATCGCTTGCGGTGGCGACCGTGCCGCCCCTGATGATGCGGTCCAGAACAGGCGATGCAGCTCGTGTTGCCATCAGGTCTTTCCCTTCTCACGTCTGGATGTTCAACGGCGACATCTGTGCGTCAGGCAAAGGCAACGATGCCCATCGCCATGGTCACAGCCGCCTGCACCGGGTCGATCACCGGGATGCCGAGCGCGGCCTCGACACCGCGCCGGTGGCGCGCCATGCCGGCGCAGCCCATGACGATGACATCCGCCCCATCGAGATCGCGCAGTTCCTTGCCTGCGGCAATCATGCGCGCGAGCGTGTCATCGCCGGAAGCTGCCTCTGCCACGCTCATCTCCAGCGCACGCTCGGCTGCCAGCCGGTCGAGAATGCCCATCTGGCGCATGTAGCGGATATGGCGGGGGATTGATTTCCTGGCGATGGCAATCACGCCAAAGCGCTGGCCGCGCGACATGGCGCTGAGCAGGCCACATTCGGCAATGCCGAGCACGGGTTTGGGCGTGGCCTCGCGGCAGACAAAGAGGCCTGGATCAGAATAACAGGCGATGATGAAGGCATCGACGTCCCGGCGCTGCGCGACAATGCGTGCCAATGGCAGGGCGACGCTCTCGACATCCGCCTGTGACTGGATGCCGAAGGGACCCTCAGTGAGCGTTTCGCACAGAATCTGTGGACCACCCGGCAGCCGCAAAGGTTCGAGTGCCTCATCGAAGCCTTCGGTGACGGCGGGATTGGAGTTGGGGTTGATAACGAGAATATTGGGCATTGTCTCAGGTGCTCACGGCTGCCGGTGTTTTCCTGCCCGCAGGCTAGCGGCGGCTGTGATGCAGTGAAAGCCTGTCATGCGCATAGCTGTTCAGCGCTGCCACGCCGTCACCTGCTTCACCAGAGTTTCCACATGTCCGGGCGGGGTGTGCAGATTGATGCCATGGCCGAGATTGAAGACGAAGGGGCCGGAGCCGAGACCCTTCAGGATGCGCTCGGCTTCTCGTGCCTGGGCGCTGCCGCCAGCGATGAGGACCTGGGAGTCGAGATTGCCTTGCACGCAGGTGCCGGCTTTCTGGAAATGGGATGCAGCCCAGTCAACCGGCACTGTCTCGTCCAGGCCGATCCCGTCCGCGCCGGTGGCCTGCGCATAGCCTGCATACATGAGGCCCGCGCCGCGCGGAAACGCGATCACCGGCGTCTCGGGATGGGCGGCCTTCAGGCGGGCGATGATGGTCTTCACCGGCTGCACACACCACATCTCGAAGTAGGGCTGTGGCAGCACGCTGGCCCAGCTGTCGAACAGCTGAACCGCTTCTGCGCCTGCCCGGATCTGGCGGTCAAGATACTGGAAGATCGCCTCCGTCAGCAGGTCCATCAGCATCTGGAAGCCTTCAGGGTCGGAAAAGCCCCAGCGCTTCACGTGGCCAAAACCATTGCCGCTGCCGCCACGCCCCTCAACCATGTAAGTTGCAACGGTCCAGGGTGCACCGGCAAAACCAATCAGCGCTGTCTCGGCAGGCAGCTTGATGCGCAACAGCTTCACTGTCTCGTAGATCGGCGCCATCACCTCGTGCAGGGGCGCGATCGAGAGGCGGGCCAGATCAGCGCGCGAGCGGATGGGCGGCGACAGCACCGGGCCCTCGCCCTCGCGGTAATCCAGTTCCTGCCCCAGCGCGTTCGAGATTTGCGGCAGATCGGCAAACAGGATCGCAGCATCCATCGAAAAGCGCCGCAGCGGCTGCAGCGTCACCTCGGCTGCGAGCTCAGGCGTGTTGCACAGGCCCAGCATGCCGCCCGCCTGTTTGCGGGTGACGTGATACTCCGGCAGGTAGCGACCGGCTTGGCGCATCAGCCAGATCGGTGGCCGCTCGGTTGTCTCGCCGGCCAGGGCACGCAGCAGCAGTTTTTTTGGAGCAGTCACAGGAGAACTCGTTTCTGGCTTGGCGCAGTCGCTCTGCGCGCTCTGGAACACTTCAGGTCAGGTTAGGGCTTCGCGCCTTCAGGTCTTGGCCGAGACCCTGGCCCATGCGCGCCGCATCGCGCGCCGGGCCATGACGCTCGCCCTCGGCCCAGGCCGTGCCATCGGGTGAGATCACAAGGCCTTTCAGGTGCAGCATGCCATCGATGATGCGGGCGTGGCCGGCAATTGGCGTGCGGCAGGAGCCGTCGAGCACGGCCAGCATGGCTCGCTCCGCCGTCACCGCCTGGCTGGTCGCTTCGCAAGTGATGGTGGCGATCAGCGCAAGTGTCGCGGCGTCATTCTCACGCACGACAAAGGCAATCGCGCCCTGGCCGACGGCGGGCAGAAATGTCTCGACCGGAATCACGCCCGCGGCCTTGTCCGCCAGTCCCAGCCGGTTCAGTCCCGCCATCGCCAGGAAAGTGGCATCGAATTCGCCGGCCTCGATGCGGGCGATGCGCGTGCCAACACTGCCGCGCAACAGGGCCACGCGCAGATCGGGCCTGTAGCGCCGGGCCATCGCGCAGCGGCGGATCGAGGCCGAGCCGATCAAAGCGCCTTGCGGCAAATCGGCCAAGGTCGGGCCGTGGCGGCTCAGAAGCGCATCACGCACATCCTCGCGCGGCAGATAGCCCGCCAGCACAAGGCCCTCCGGCAGCACGGTCGGCAGGTCCTTGGCCGAGTGCACGGCAATGTCGACCTCGCCACGCAATTGTGCCTCGTCGATCTCCTTGGTGAACAGACCCTTGCCGCCGGCTTCCGCCAGCGAACTGGTCTGGATGGCGTCGCCCGTCGTCCTGATGATGCGGGTGGCGATACGGGCCTGCGCCGTATGCGCATCCCATGCGTGCTGGATGGCCAGCGCATCACCGGTCAGATTAGCCTGCGCCAAAGCCAGCGGACTGCCTCTTGTGCCAATGACGATTGGTTTCAATGCATCGCTCCCATCCCTGGCGGGATGGCTCCTCCGTGGCGCAGTGATGCGGCCCAAGTTTCTGAGCAGGCTTTAGCGCCACGCGCATCCCGGAGCCAGTGCCATTCGCGTGTTTTCGGCGAGGCTGCCAAGCGCCACCAATCTCCGGAAACGAAAAAGCCGGTGAGCAAACACCGGCGTTCCCGTCATGCATCAAAGGCAGGGAAGCTCAGGGCGTCTTCTTGCCGTCAGCGCCAAACTGCTTGAGATACGCCGTCAGGTTGGCAATCTGCGTGTCGTCCTTCATGCCGGCATAGACCATCTTGGTGCCGGGCGTGACACCGCGCGGATCCTTGATGTAGACCGCGAAATTCTCGGGTGACCAGACCTTGTCGAGACCTTTGTAGGCATTGGAGTAGCTGTAGCCCTCGACACTGCCAGCCTTGCGTCCGAACAGGCCGTTCAGTTGCGGGCCGACGGTGTTCTTGGCCGTCTCGCCCATCTGGTGGCAGACACGGCACTGGTTGAACAGGCGTTCGCCAGCGGCAGCGTCCTGCGCCTGGGCGGAGCCCGATGCCATCGCAACAGCGGCCAACGCAAAAATCCAAGTCTTCATGTGCATTTTTCCTTATTATGTGGCTGAATTTCAAAACTCAGCCTAGGCAAGTCAACATGAACGATGCCCGAACACGCGCTATCAGTGTTGGGTTTGCGCCGCCAAATCAAGTGCGGATGGTGCGGCGAAGCGTCTCCGGCACTTCAATTCATTCTCCTGCGGCAGGGCAGGTGTGCAATTATAAGGCGTGGTGTTGCCCGTGGATGGCCCTGTTCGCAGCACGCGGGGGCGGGCTGGCTTGATGTCGATCAACGCAGTGCACCAGTAAAACAGAGCAAAAGGCTCATGATGAATTACGAGAATTTTTTTCAGGACGAAATCCTCAAGCTCAGGCGTGAAGGGCGCTACCGCGTTTTTGCTGATCTCGAGCGGCAAGCCGGGCGCTTCCCGCGTGCCACGTTCCACGATGCTTCCGGCCCGCGCGAAGTCACCGTCTGGTGCTCGAATGACTATCTCGGCATGGGGCAGCACCGATCAGTGCTCGATGCCATGCAGGACGCGCTGGAGAAGTGCGGCGCAGGCGCAGGCGGCACGCGCAACATCTCGGGCACCAACCACCACCATGTGCTGCTGGAGCGCGAACTGGCTGATCTGCACGGCAAGGAATCGGCCTTGCTGTTCAATTCCGGCTACATGTCCAACTGGGCCACGCTCGGCACGCTGGCAGCAAGAATCCCCGAATGTGTGATTTTCTCCGATTCGCACAATCACGCTTCGATGATCGAAGGGGCGCGCCACAGCCGTGCCCGCAGGCTTGTTTTCGCGCATAATGACCCTGACAGTCTCCGCCGCCAGTTGCGAAGCTTCAGCGCCGAAACACCGAAGCTGGTGATGTTTGAATCGGTCTATTCGATGGATGGCGACATCGCCCCCATCGCGGCTCTCTGCGATGTGGCCGAAGAATACGGCGCCATGACCTATCTTGATGAGGTGCATGGCGTTGGCCTGTATGGCGCGCGCGGAGGCGGCGTTTCCGAGCGCGACGGCGTGGCGCATCGCCTGACCGTCATTGAAGGCACTTTGGGCAAGGCCTTCGGTGTGATGGGCGGCTATATCGCCGGCTCGGCCGCAATGTGCGATTTTGTTCGCAGCAATGCCTCAGGCTTCATCTTCTCGACAGCCTTGCCGCCAGCCATCGCGGCGGGCGCTGCCGCCAGCATCCGGCATCTCAAGACCAGCTCCGCCGAGCGCGAGCGCCAGCAAAGCCGTGTGGCGCTGGTGCGCAAACTGATGGACGAGGCCGGCCTGCCGCACATGCCAAATCCGAGCCACATCGTGCCGGTGATGGTGGGTGACGCGGCGTTGTGCAAACGCATCAGCGATGAACTGCTGGAGCGGTTCTCGCTCTATATCCAGCCGATCAACTACCCCACCGTCCCGCGCGGCACCGAGCGTCTGCGCATCACGCCATCCCCGCTGCACAGCGACGAGGATATCCACATCCTGGTGCAGGCCTTGGGCACGATCTGGGCCACTTTGGGGCTGCAGAGAGCTGCTTAGGTTCCGGAAGTGGTTGACAATCATCCATGAGCGCAGAATGTGACGACCGATCCGTCTTGTCGTGCATGACCCTTTGCGCGAAATTGCTCGAGCTGGCTGGGACATGACAACACCGAGCACTGAGTCAAAAGCGAAACGGAAGCGCAACGCAGCTTCGTGGACACAGGACCCTGCTGGGGTCCGTCGCAACATTCTGGATATGGCGCGGGCCGAGTTTGTCGAAAACGGCCTGACAGGCGCACGCGTCGACGAGATCGCCGCCAGGACATCCAGCAGCAAGCGGATGATCTACTATTATTTTGGCGACAAGGAAGGGCTTTACCTCGCCGTCCTCGAGGAATGCTACGCGCAGATCCGCGGCATCGAGATCGAGATGGATCTGGCTGCGATGACGCCGGATGCAGCGCTGGCAGCGCTGGTCGGTTTCACCTTCGACTATCATGCCGATCATGCGGATTTCGTGCGGCTTGTGATGGTCGAGAACATCCATCACGCCAAGCACCTCAAGGCGTCTGAAAAGATCGGCGCGCTCAACACGTCGGCGATCAGCAAGGTCGAGGAAATCTATGGCCGGGGCGTGGCCTTGCGCGCTTTCCGGGCCGGTCTGCGCCCGATCGACATCCATCTGACGATGACGGCGCTGAGCTTTTACAATGTCTCGAACCGCGCCTCCATCGCGCAGGTTTTCGGGCATGACATGGCTGCACCCGGTGAACGCGCGACACGCCGCCAGGTGGTGATTGATACGGTGTTGCGCTACGTGGCGGCCTGAGCTGCGGCACTGCTGCTTTTTCGTGCCGCACCGGCTTCTGTCGTGCCCGGTTGCCAGCTAGAATAACCCCGATCCAACAGGACAATGACGGCGCATGATCGATCCAATCCTCGCTGAATGGGGCAGCGCGTTGCTGCGCTGGACGCATGTCATCACCGGCATCGCCTGGATCGGCTCGTCCTTCTATTTCATGCATCTCGATGCCACGTTGAAGCCTTGGCCCGGCATCCCGGCTGGCAAGGGCGGTGCGGCCTGGGAGGTGCATGGCGGCGGCTTCTATGAGGTGAAGAAATATCTGGAGGCGCCCGCCCATCTGCCGCAGGAGATGACATGGCACAAATGGCAGGCGTACTCGACCTGGATCACCGGGTTTTTCCTGCTGGTCTGGGTCTATTATGCGCAGTCGGACCTTTATCTGATCGATCCTGCTGTGCGCGAACTTTCGCCGGTGGCCGCCTCCGCCATCGGCATGGGCGGGCTTGTTTTGGGCTGGCTGGTCTATGACGGGCTGTGTCGCTCTGCTCTCGCGAAACGCGAGATGGTGCTGGCGGCCTCAGTCTTCGTCTTTCTGGTGGCCATCACCTATGCCTTCCAGAATCTGTTTTCCGGGCGCGGGGCGCTGATCCATGTCGGCGCGGTCATCGCCACGATGATGTCGGGCAATGTGTTTTTCATCATCATTCCCGGCCAGAAGAAGATCATCGCAGCGCTCACCGCTGGACAGACGCCTGATCCGGCGCTGGGCAAGCGGGCGAAAATCCGCTCGATGCACAACAACTATCTGACATTGCCGGTCGTATTCCTGATGTTGTCCGGGCATTACCCGCTGCTCTATTCGACGCC
>JANMMX010000339.1:0-6756 GCA_031373605.1 Allobosea sp.
GGCAGAGCTGGAAGGGTTGTGGCCAAGCTATTCAGCGGCTCCAAAAGCATGCCAGACCTATTGTGGCGCGCATGTCTCGCATGTGGACGCCATCGACCGCTCGGCACGCCCGGATCGCGTCAACCGCCCGGAAGACAGCGAGATCCATGAGCTGAACAAGGTAGCCTGAGCGTAAAGCCAAGTAAGGCGCTCAGCGATAAGGGTCAGCTGCGTCACGCAGGCCGTCGCCGACGAAGTTGAAAGCCAGAATCACGACGATCACCGGCGCGACAGGCAACATCAACCAGGGATAAAGCGCGACAACATTGATGTTCTGGGCCTCGTTCAGCATAACACCCCAAGAGGTGATTGGCGCACGAAGCCCGAGCCCCAGAAATGACAGGGCCGTTTCGCCCAGAATCATTCCGGGAATGGCCACTGTGGCCTTGGCGATGAGATGGCTCATGAAGCCCGGCACCAGATGGCGGCTCACGATCCGTGGTGTGCGCGCACCCATCAGCTGCGCCGACAGCACATAGTCTTCCTCGCGCAGAGAGAGCAGCTTGGAGCGCACGGCACGTGCCAGCCCGGTCCAGTCCATCAGCCCGAGGATCACGGTGATGCCGAAATAGATCAGGATCGGGCTCCAGGAGGGCGGCATCACTGAGGCCAGTGCCATCCAGAGAGGAATATGTGGAAGACATTGCACCACTTCGATGATGCGCTGGGTGACGAGATCGAACAGGCCGCCATAATAGCCCGCGAGACCGCCGATGATGATGCCCAGGATGAAGCTGACCGAAACTCCCAGGATGCCAATGGTGAGCGAGATACGCGCGCCATAGATCACGCGCGAGAGCATGTCCCGTCCTAATCTGTCGGAACCCAGCAGAAAGAGAGTAGTGCCCTCTTGCGGGCAAAACAGGTGTCGATCAGCATCGATGAAGCCCCACATGACATAGGGATCGCTGCTGCAGAAGAAGCGCAAGGGCTGCACGCGCGAAGGATCAGGCGTATACTCCCGGCGCAGGGTCTCCATGTCGAGACGATAGTTCGTGCCATAGACGAAGGGGCCGACGAAACGCCCCTCGTGAAACAGATGCACCCGCTGTGGCGGCGCACGCACGAATTCCGAGTTGCGGGTCTGACTGTCATAGGGAGCGACGAATTCGCAAAATCCGGCGATCAGATAGGCAATGGTGAGCACGAAGGCTGATAAAACGGCCAGCCTGTGGCGCTTGAACTTGAGCCACATCAGTCGCCATTGTGAGGCCATCGCAGCCTTTTCTTGCTCCGGCGTCATCCGTGTCGCGGACATTGGATCAAAGGGTGCCGCCGAAACGAAATGAGTCAGCGGCTGGTTTCCGGGCGGAAAATTTGCGCTTGCCATGCGAGTCACAGGCGATGTCGGGATGGATGAGGCGCTCATTTGCTTTGACCGCCCTGCAGCCTGACTCGCGGATCGAGAATGGCAAGTGCAATATCCGAGATAAGCACGCCGATGACAGTCAACACTGCGAGAAACATCAGGAATGAGCCGGCAAGATACATGTCTTGCGATTGCAGCGCCCGGATCAGTAGCGGACCTGTCGTTGGCAGAGAAAGCACAATCGCTACGATTTCCGCGCCGGAAACAACCGATGGCAGCACCGAGCCGATATCGGAAATGAAGAAGTTCAGCGACATGCGGAACGGATACTTCAGCAGCGCCTTGCGCGGCGGCAAACCCTTGGCGCGCGCGGTGGTGACATATTGCTTGTCCAGTTCGTCAAGCAGATTGGCGCGCACGGCACGGATCATGCCGCCTGTTCCGGTGATACCGATGACGAATACCGGCAGCCAGATATGGCTGAGGATGGAGCTGAACTTGGCCCAGCTCATCGGCTGATTGAGGTATTCGGGTGCCATCAACCCGCCAATGGACAAGCCAAACCAGGCGTTTGCGAAGAACATCACGATCAGCGCCAGCAGGAAATGCGGCACAGCAAGACCCAGCAATCCGAGGAAGGTCAAACCATAATCACCCCAGCTGTACTGATGCGTTGCTGAGTAAATCCCGATAGGGAAGGCCACAACCCATGTAAAAATGATCGTCAGGAAAGACAGGATCATCGTCAACATCAATCTATCGCCGATCAAATCACGCACAGGCAGGTCGTATTCGAAAGAATAACCAAAATCGCCGCGAACGAAATCGGCTAACCAATAGAAATAACGCTCTACTGGCGGCTTGTCCAAATGGTACTCTTTTTTCAGGAATTCGAGGCGGCTGAGATCGGCCCGCTCGCCTTGCGCCTGCATCTCAGCAACATAGGTCTGGAAGAAATCACCAGGCGGAAGTTGCATCACAATGAAGATAAGCGCGCTGGCGATCAGCAGCGTCGGGATCATCAGAAGTGTGCGACGGATGAGATAGCTCAGCATGGCTCAATTCACCGCCGCGTCGCCGAGCCAGAACGTGTCCGGCATGTGCACGCCGAAAAACGCCCCTGGCTCAAAGGAAAACCAACCAGTCTCTGGCACATTGCGCAATCGCCGTGACGTGACGACTGGCTGCAGGGCGCTGTTGACAATGCCAATGGTGAAAACCTGCTCGGCGTGGATGGCCAGCATCTCTCGCCAAACTTTTCTGCGATCATCGGAACTGGTCGAGTGTCGCCAGGCCTTGTGCAGCGCCGACAGCTCTGCAACTTCCGCCATGTCGACGGCCACGCCATCCTTGCCCCGGCTTTCAACATGCGCACCAAAGGCTGGCCACTGGTATTGCCCAGGTGAGGAGGGCGCCAAGGCGTCTGGCTCCGTATCGGGACCGGCGATGCCATTGTCCAGACCCGTTGCCATCGAGAGCATCGTGTCTCCGATCAGCAGGCGCCGACGGAACAGATCACGCTGCGACGAGCGCGAGAACAGCCGTATGCCCACGGCGCGGAAGCTATCAATGATCAGCTCGATGCTGTCTGTCTCCTCTGTCGAGTCGCCAGCAGATTCGATCGTGATTTCTGCGCGTCGGCCATCCGGCAGAAGGCGCACACCGTCCCAATCACGTTTGGCAAGGCCGGCTTCGTCCAGCAGGCGCTTGGCTCTTGCAGGATCATGGTCGGCATAGGCGCGCTGAAACACGGGGTCAAACATTGGACTGCCATTGATCAGCGTGTTGGCACCCTCCTGAGCAAGGCCGTAGTAGATAACGTTGTTGATGTCCTTGCGGTTGATGGCAAGTGACATGGCCTGCCGCACGCGCTTGTCGCGCAGCAAGGCGCGCCAGACTGGGTCTGTGGTGTTAAGGTTGGGGTAGATCGCGAGGTTTGCGCCATCGGCTCGGCGCCAGAGCTTTACATCGAAGCCAAGACGCTTCTGAGCGGCTTTCAGGAATGTATAATTCTCGAAGCGCAGGTAGCGCGCCTGCAGGTCGCTGTCGCCTGCGCCCGTCTTGGCGGGGATCAGCTGCGCAGTGGCCGTGTTGATAACAATTCGATCTAGATAGGGCAGTTGCTGGCCGCGCTCGTCGGTCCGATGGAAGAACGGGTTGCGCTCGAAGACAAAACGCTGTGCCGGCAGCGTGGTACGGTTGCGCCACGGATCAAGGGTAGGCAAATCCGGATTCTCGGGGCGATACTGTCTTGATCTCTGCTCGTGCAACGCGCCCCAATCGCGCACCTTTGCGCTGCGAGCCAGATTGGCCAAAGCGCCTGGATCAGCATGGCGCTCATGGAACTGGCGCATGTAGTGCGCAGGCATCTGGATGTAGAGTGGTTGGGCACCTGCCAGCGCTGGCAAGAAAGACGGGTTCGGGAGCGGCCAGGTGTAGCGCACAGTGCGCGCGTCCAGCACTTCGAACACGGGGCGCTCTCCGTCCGGCAACATGACCAGCGGTGGTCCGGCAGGGCTAAGTCGCTTGTTGTTGGCAACATCCTCCCACCAGTAGCGGAAGTCTTCTGCACTGAAGGGTTTGCCATCCGACCAGCGATGCCCCTCACGCAGCACCAATGTGAAGCTTCGCCCCTCCGTAACCTCAACGCGCTCCAGAATGTCGGGCACAAGTTCTTGCTTTGCATCGAACACGACAAGGCGGGCATAGCTGTAGATCGTCATCATTCTGAGGTCGCGCTGATCTGCCATAAGCAGTCTGATTTCGCCACCTGGTACGCCGGGTTCACGCTTCATGCCGGCAAGCTCGATCCGGCGTGGCGACTTCGGCAAGCGGTCTGCCATTGCGGGCAGCTCACCGCTGCGCACGGCTTCAATCAGGAGTGGGGGCTCCACTGTCGATTGCGCATGTGCCGGCAAGGAAGCCAGAAGTGCCTGCAGCACAAAACCAAGCGCCGCGCCAAGATTGAGAGATGTTCTGCGCGACATCATGCCACCAGATCTTTCATGTCCGCGGCCGGGTTGGCAAGCACATGGTGCCCTTCGCCCAGATCAAGTGTCTCCAGTTTGCACCCTTCGCCTGACCGGAAGGCTGCCGGCCAAAGGCTCATGTCGGAAGCTCCTCTTAAGGAAGGCATCTCGAAATCGAGCGGATGGTCGAGGTCTGCATAGGGCACAGCTTTCAACAAAGCGCGCGTGTAGGCATGTACTGGACGCGCGAAGAGCGCACGACGCGGCGCAATCTCCACAATCCGGCCATTGGCCATCACTGCGATCCGGTCTGCCATGTAGTTCACCACGGCGAGGTTGTGCGAGACAAAAAGGTAGGTAAGCCCCCGTTCCGCCTGCAAATCCTTGAGCAGGTTCAGCACCTGGGCCTGCACCGAAACATCAAGTGCAGAGACGGGCTCATCGCAGACCAGAAGTGATGGCGACAGAGCCAGCGCGCGCGCAATGCCGATACGCTGGCGCTGGCCACCTGAGAAACTGTGCGGATAGCGGCTCATGAAGCGCGGATCGAGCCCGACTGCCTCCATGGCCTCAGCCACGCGCTGGTTGCGCTGGGCGATGGTGCCGATGCTGTGAATGTCGAGCGGCTCACGCAAGATGTCGAGCACGGTCATGCGCGGCGAGAGAGACGATACGGGGTCCTGGAAAACCATCTGCATGCGCTGTCTGAAGTGTCGAAGCGCCTTGCCTTCAAGCGCCATGAGGTCGACTTGACCAGAGCCATCGTTAAACACGGCTTCGCCGGTTGTTGGTCTCATCGCGCGCATGAGCAGCTTGCTCACTGTCGTCTTGCCACAACCGCTTTCACCGACGAGGCCGAGGCATTCGCCCTTGCGGATATCGAATGACACATCATCCACGGCAAGCACACCGCCCGTTTCGGAGCCGAACAAACCGCCCGAGCGTGAACCATAGCGCTTGCTGAGGTGGCGCACGCTGAGAAGAGGCGGCATTTCGGCAAAGCTGGGCAGGCCAGCACGTGGCGTTGCAGAAATTTCAGTCTCAACTTGGGCCGGCCTGCGCGCGGAACGGATAGGCACGAGCCTTTCACCATCGCTCATGTCGAAATGTGGCAGCGCCTTCATCAGCGCTTTGAGATAGGGGTGACCCGGTCGACGGAAGATATCACTTGCGACGCCAGCTTCCATGACCTGGCCGTGATAGATCACCACGACCTCATCAGCCATGTTGGCCACGACACCCAGATCATGGGTAATAAGAAGGATCGCCATGCCCAGATCGCGCTGCAGATCCTTCATCAACTTGAGGACCTGCGCCTGGATGGTTACATCGAGCGCAGTTGTCGGTTCATCGGCAATCAGCAATGCCGGACGGCAGACCAGGGCCATCGCCAGCATGGCCCGCTGACGCAAGCCACCCGATAGCTCGAAGGAATACTTGTCATAGTCAGCTTCGGGGTTCTTGAAACCGACCCTGCCCAGCATTTCGGTGACCTTGGCCCTGCCATTCTTGCGAGGCGTATCCGTATGCAGCAACAAGGCCTCGACGATCTGGTCACCGATGCGATGGATCGGTGAGAGCGAAGACATGGGCTCTTGGAAAATCATGCCGATGCGCCCGCCACGCAGAGAGCGGATTGCCTGGCCATCATGCGGCAGGCGCGCGATATCAATTGAATTCTCAGCATCATTTGGATCGCGAAAGCCAATGCGACCGGAAATGACTTCGCCATTGCGTGGCAAGAGCCCCATGATCGCTTGGCTGATGACCGATTTTCCGGAGCCGGACTCGCCAACAAGTGCCAGCGTCTTGCCAGGTGCTATGCGGAAGGAAACATTTTTGACCACCTCATTGAGGTCACCAAACTGACGGAAGCCAATTCGCAAGCCTTCGACCTCGAGAATGTTGTGGGTCATGCTGGCGCGATCCATGCGGCTTTTGCAGTCTCCGCTCCACTTTTCCTGTTGGCAGCTTTGACCGGCGTAGGAGTTGTCAATGCGGTCGTCGCCGCAGCGGCTGCCATAACCCTGGCAATCGTGGCGCGTCGGCTGATCCTCGGCTTCATTGTCATGTCAACCATCCCATGTTTTGAACATGCGCAGATATGCCGTCGATAGCTCATGATGCCAACAGGCTGGCTAATTGATGAAATACTGTCTGGCTCTAAGTTTTATAGCGAAGAGCTATGGACAGCCTTCGCGGTGCTGAGCTCGATGATCAGAAGGGGGATTGCTGGGACAATGCTGTGACCGAAACGCTGTTCGGATCATTGAAGGTCGAGCGGCTGCACGGAATGCGGTTTGAAACATACCGGACCGCAAAGGACGGGGTGATGGGCCAGCGACAGTTCTACGATCATCGTAGCCTTCATTCGACGTGGCTCAAAACGAGGATCGTCAGTTTGCGCGGAGGGGCGAGATCATTGAGGCTTCCAGCCCC
>JANMMX010000352.1:0-3695 GCA_031373605.1 Allobosea sp.
CCCAGATCGGCCTCGATCAGCGTGGGTCCATCCACAACGGCGCCCGGCAGCAGGCGCGCTGCCACCACACGCCGGATGCGCATGCCAACACCCAGCAGCGGGCGATACCAGCGCTCCAGCAGCAGCATGTCGCCGCCGGGCAGGAAAGCCAGATCGGTGATGTCATAGCCATTGTGACGCCTGACCGTGAACAGGCCGGGCTTCGGGCCGCCAATGATCGCACCCAGCGTCGGCTCTTCCGTGTCGCCCGAGCGTTCGGCAATCGTCACGATCGCGCCAGCCACCGGGCTGCCGGCAGGCGCAATGCCGATGGCCTCAAGGCTGCGGTTCGAGGGCAGCTTCTTCAGCTCCGACGGCACAGGCAGGCTGCGCCCGCGCGCCATCACACCGTCCTTGGCCCAGTCAAAGCGCCAGATCTCATGCGCGCGCTCGACGCAGAGGTAAGCGACGCCATCAACGATGGTCAGTCCTTCCGTGTCATAAGAACGGCTCTGGTGCAGAGGTCGCGTCTGGCCCAGCACAGGTGCCATGGTCGCCTGCGACAAGCCCTGCAAGCGCCCTGCTTTTGTCTCGACATTGGCGGTCAGCCACCAGCCCTGATCGGTGACAGTCACCAACTGGCGGCCATCTCCCGAGCGCCACAACCCGGAGAAACCGCCAAAGCGCTTCTGGTCCGCGCTGAGCTGCAGGCCACTGCGCCAGGTGAGCTGGCCGAACTTGCGCCTGTCAGGGTTGCGCGGCTCGAAAGCAGCGAGCGGAATGGCTTTGACCTCGATGGGAACCGTGCCGGGCCCTTGTGCGATGGCCATCGACATCGGCACACAAGCACTGCCCGCGATCATGGCGAGCGACTGGCGGCGCGTCAGCCGCAAGCACGCACCTTGGCGCAGCACGGCGAAGCAAGGATCATGCGCGCTTGCGCGCAGCCATGCGCCCGCCCGAACGTGGCGCCACCGGCGCTTCATCCTCGAACAGCTCGGCCAGCTTCTCGGTCATGACACCGCCCAGTTCTTCGGCATCGACGATGGTGACAGCACGCTTGTAATAGCGCGTCACGTCATGGCCGATGCCAATCGCGATCAGTTCCACCGGCGAGCGTGTCTCGATCTCGGCAATGACATGGCGCAGATGCCGCTCGAGATAATTGCCGGAATTGACCGAGAGCGTGGAATCATCAACCGGCGCGCCATCCGAAATCACCATAAGGATCTTGCGCTGCTCGGGGCGGCCCAACAGGCGCTTGTGCGCCCAATCCAGCGCCTCGCCATCGATGTTCTCCTTGAGCAGGCCCTCGCGCATCATCAGGCCGAGGTTCTTGCGCGCACGCCGCCAGGGCGCGTCGGCTGCCTTGTAGATGATGTGGCGCAGGTCGTTCAGGCGGCCCGGATTGGCCGGCTTGCCCGATTGCATCCAGTTTTCGCGGGCCAGCCCGCCCTTCCAGGCGCGCGTGGTGAAGCCGAGCAGCTCAACCTTTACGCCGCAACGCTCCAGCGTGCGTGCCAGAATATCGGCGCAGGTGGCCGCCACCGTGATGGGACGTCCGCGCATCGAACCGGAATTGTCGATCAGCAGCGTCACCACCGTGTCACGGAAATTCGTGTCGGTCTCGCGCTTGAACGAGAGCGGCTGATAGGGATCGATGATGATCCGCATCAGGCGCGCCGGATCGAGCGCACCTTCCTCCAGATCGAATTCCCAGGAACGGTTCTGCTGCGCCATCAAGCGGCGCTGGAGACGGTTGGCGAGACGCGCGACAACGCCCTGCAGATGCGCAAGCTGCTTGTCGAGATAGGCACGCAGCCGCGTCAGTTCTTCGGGGTCGCACAGCTCCTCGGTCGTGATCTCCTCGTCGAACTTCGTGGTATAGGCCTTGTAATCCGTGGCGCGGGCTTCATTGCCGCGCGCCTCGCGTGACCGGGGCGCCTCGCCCGCATCGTCGGCGTCAGACGAATCCTCCTCGTCTTCCCAGTCGGATGCAGGCGCATCAGCCGCCTCTGAGGCGCCTTCCTGCATCTCGTCGGTGGCATCGTCGCTGGTCTCGACCTCGCCACGCTCGCCCTGCGATTGCTCCTCGCTCTCGCCTTCCTGTTGTTCCTGATCGTCTGAAGACTGGTCCTGATTGTCTTCGTCCTGCTCGTCATCAGGGCCGGGTGAAGACTGTTCCGCCATTTCCAGCGAGACCAGCATGTCGCGCATCGTGCGCGCAAAAGCCTTCTGGTCCTCGACGCAGGCGGCCAGCCGGTCGAGATCGCCGCCCGCCTTCTCCTCCAGCGTCTCGCGCCACAGCTCGACGATCTTGCGCGCGGGCTTCGGCGCGGCCAGGCCTGTCAGCCGCTCGCGCACCAGCAGCGCGACCGCGTCTTCCAGCGGGGCATCGGCCTTGTCGGTAATCTCTTCATATTTGCCACCACGATGGTAGCGGTCTTCCAGCATCGCGGTGACATTGGACGCCACGCCGGCCATGCGCCGCGAGCCGATGGACTCAACGCGCGCCTGCTCGGCGGCGTCGAACACGGCGCGGGCAGCATCGCCTTCGGGTGCAGCGCGTCGATGGATGTTGGCATCATGGCAGGCGAGCCTGAGCGCCATCGAATCAGCATGGCCACGCAGGATCGCGATGTCATGCACTGTCAGCTTGCGCGGCGGCTCGGGCAGGCGCGCACGCTCACCCACCAGTGCAGGCTTGTCAGCGGCAAAAACGATCTCGAGTTCCGGCAGCCGGGCAATCGCCTTCATCGCACCCGACACAGCGCGCTTCAGCGGCTCGTTGGGCGCTTCCTTGGTCTGGCCGGGCTTGCGATTTGTCAGGGTCATCGTGTCTATCGACTAGCTGCGCTTCAGCGAAATGTCACGGGGTGATCGGCAAGCGCGCGGTCTGCTGTGACAAGGCGCATGCCCTCCGACTGGGCAATCGCGACCAGAAGCCGATCGAATGGATCGCGGGTTGCAATGTCGGGTTGGATGTCGAAGGTGGCATGCAGTGCCAGAACCGGCATCACGACAAACCCTGCACGCTCCAGAAAGATCTCGAGATCCTCTAGATCAACCGGACAATGCAGCTTTTTGAGGCGTGACTTGATCGCGATTTCCCAGATTGAAGCGACGCTCACAACCAAAACTTTGCTGACATCTACGACCAACGGCACGGCAAAAGGAAAATCCCGATCAAGGTCGTTCGTAAGATGGCTGAGGACGATGTGCGTATCGAGCAAGAGCCTCATCGCTCATCCGGATAAGTGATCGGCGTGCTCAAGAAATCCTCAGGCAAGGGGTCATCGAAATCAGGAGCAATCCAGCCCTTCTTCCGGACCTTGCCGACGGACGTCAGATAGGCATCCCCGGCCGCCAGATTGATCCCGCCCCGGCGCACATGCGGCACCAGATCGAAGGCCGGCTTGCCATGGCGCGTCACGGTGATGCGCTCCCCTGCCTCGACCTTGCGGGCGAGTTCGGTGAGGCGGCTCTTGGCTTCGCGCATGGTCACAGTTGTCATGGCAAAATTGTAGTCACATGCGACCACAAAATCAATCCTGCTGTTCGCTGACGGCTAGAGCCTCTTGCTCAGCCAGTAGCAGGCATGGCCTTCCGGGTAGGGAGAGAGTTCGCCAAACAGCGCATAGCCGCGCTTCTCGTAAAAGGGCCTCGCCTGCCAGGAATAGGTGACCAGATGCACGCCAATGGCCCCAAGCGTGCCT
>JANMMX010000360.1:0-17166 GCA_031373605.1 Allobosea sp.
CTGCAGACCGGCATGATCGAGATCGCACCATTGGCCTTCATGCGCGGACGCACGCTGACCAACGCTGTCGTGCTGCTGGACGAGGCGCAGAATGCCACCTCGATGCAGATGAAGATGTTCCTGACGCGGCTGGGCGAAGGCTCGCGCATGATCATCACCGGTGATCCGACGCAGATCGATCTGCCGCCCAACCAGCGTTCGGGGTTGCAGGAGGCTGTGAAGCTGCTTGGCCATGTCGAAGGCATCGGGCACACGCGCTTTCATGAAGGCGACGTTGTGCGCCACGAACTCGTGCGGCGCATCGTGAAGGCCTATGATGATGATTCAAGGGCGCAGCGCGATGCATTCCGTGGTGGCGAGGCCGTCGCCAGCGAGGCGGAAGGCATTGCAGGCCTGCACCGGACCCTGGCCCGGGAAACAGCCAAGCCGATCGCTGCGAAGCCAGCTGCTGCAAAGCCAGCTGCTGCGAAACCCGCAAAGGACAAGCCTGCAGTCGCCAAACCGGCCAAGGTCGCAAAGCCTGTGAAGCCGGGCAAGTGAGTGCGCACATGAGCAGGCGAGTGAAGCTGAACCGATGAAGCCCGGACGAACGACCGGGCGGGCCAAGGGGCCCGCCATCCAGCCTGATCTCAACATCGAGGCCGATGTCTGGGAGGCCTTGCCCGAGCTCGATGCACTCGTGGAGCGCGCGCTTGTCGCCGGGCTGGCTGAAGCACCATTCCAGCCGATGACTGGCGCAGAACTCAACATCCTGCTGACGGATGATGCGCGCATCCGGGCGATCAACCGGGAATGGCGCGGCTTCGACAAGGCGACCAACGTCCTGTCATTTCCAGCCGCAGACCTTGATCGCATTGCCAGATCGCCCGTGCTTGGCGATCTTGTACTTGCCTATGAAACCATCGCGCGCGAGGCGGAGGCCGATGGCAAGACTTTTCCCGACCATCTCAGCCATCTCCTGATCCACGGCCTGCTGCATGTGCTGGGCGAGGACCACGAAACCGAGGCACAGGCGCAGGCCATGGAAGCGCGCGAGATTGCGGCACTGGCGCGGCTCGGCATTGCCGATCCCTATGCCGGGCTTGAGCTTGAAGCGCCGGAAGGCGATATGTCAGCCGACCAGCAAAAGGAAAGGCCGTCAGCGGCATGAACACCCCTGCCGGACAGGCCAGCGGCACCACGGGCCCGAAACCACCTCAGGAAAGCTGGCTGATGCGCCTGCTCGGGCGTCTTGGCCTGCGCGACACAGCGACCGTGCGCGAGGATATTGCCGACGCATTGGCACAGGGCAGCCAGATCGCCGATCTCAGCCCGCAGGAGCGGGCCATGCTGTCCAATGTGCTGAAGCTGCGCGAGCTGAAGGTTGCCGACGTGATGATCCCGCGCGTCGACATCATCTCGGTGCCAGCCGACGCCAATCTGGGTGTGCTGCTGGCGCTGTTTCGCACAGCCGGGCATTCGCGCCTGCCGGTCTATGGCGAAACGCTCGATGACCCGCGCGGCATGGTGCATATTCGCGACTTCCTCGACTTTCTGGCCGCGCGTGCCGAGTCGACACAGAAAGGCCGCCGCAAGGCTGTTCCCGATGCGCCGAACCTGGGTACGGTGGATCTCTCGGCGGCGCTTGCCAGCGCCAAGATCCTGCGGCCCGTTCTCTATGCACCGCCTTCCATGCCGGCGGTTGACCTGTTGCTGCGCATGCAGGCCACGCGCACGCACATGGCGCTCGTCATTGACGAGTATGGCGGCACGGATGGGCTGGTCTCGATCGAGGATCTTGTCGAGATTGTCGTGGGCGACATCGAGGACGAGCATGATCTGGACGAGGGTCCAAGCATCGCGCCCGCGGCCGACGGGCGCTTCACCGCCAGTGCGCGAGCGACGCTGGAAGAGCTGCGCGCGGTCACCGGCGTCGACCTGTCGGATGCCGCGATTGCCGAGGATGTCGACACGCTGGGCGGGCTGATCGTGACGCTGGCCGGCCGTGTGCCGACGCGCGGCGAGCTGGTGAAAGGTCCGGACGGGCTCGAATTCGAGGTGCTGGATGCCGATCCGCGCCGGGTGAAGCGGCTGCGCGTGCATCGGCGACTGGCCGATGACGTCTCGCAAAGCGCCCCGATTGTTGCCGTGCCGGTTGCGCCCGGTGCGACGGGAACACCCGCCCCGTGAGTCTTGCCAGGCTGGCTGACGCCACGATGCTTGCCTATGGCTGGCGGCGGCGCCTGATCGCGCTGTCTGCTGGCGCGTGCGGGGCCCTGACATTGGCCCCTATCGGACTCTGGCCCTTGCTTGTCGTGCCGATGACGGCCGCCATCTGGTTGCTGGATGGCGCCGTGGGCGCCACGTTCTGGCAGCGCCTGCGGGCGGGCACCGCCATCGGCTGGTGGTGGGGCTTTGGCTATTTTCTCGCCGGTTTCTGGTGGCTGGGCGCAGCCTTTCTCGTCGAGGCCGAGAAATTTGCCTGGGCGATGCCGCTTGGCGTTCTGGTGCTGCCTGCGGGCTTGGCCCTGTTTCCAGCACTGGCCTTTGCCGTCGCCCGCAGCCTCTGGCCCGCAGGCGGGCGGCGCATCCTTGTTTTCGCTATCGCACTGACGCTCACCGAGTGGCTGCGTGGCTGGGTGCTGACCGGCTTTCCCTGGAACGCGTTCGGCATGGGCCTGGCCGAGAACCTCTGGATGGCACAGGGTGCAGCGGTTTTCGGGCTGTGGGGGCTGACACTGCTTGCCGTGCTTGTCGGCGCGGCGCCTGCTGTGCTTGCAACAGGCCAGACCCTGCGCCAACGCTGGCAGCCCGCCGGCCTTGCCATGGGCTGTATCGCGCTTCTTCTGGCGCATGGCGCGTGGCGTTTGCCGGCTTTGCCTTCGCCGATGGTGCCCGGCGTCAAGCTGCGCATCCTGCAACCCAACCTGCCGCAGGATGCAAAGTTCAGCGCCACCAACGGCGAGGCCATTCTGCAGCGCTACCTGAAGCTGAGCGACCAGGCGACCAGCCCGACCACGCTGGGCCTGCAGGATGTGACGCATCTTGTCTGGCCGGAATCGGCCTTTCCTTTCCTGCTCAACCGCACACCGCAGGCCTTGCGACTGATCGGGCAGGCCATTCCGCCGCAGGTCACGCTCATCACGGGTGCCGCGCGGGCGGGCGAGGCCCTGCCTGGCGAATCCCGACCGCCGATCTACAATTCCATTCAGGTCATTCAGGGCGGCAGCATCGCGTCGAGCTATGACAAGGTGCACCTGGTGCCCTTTGGCGAATATCTGCCTGCTTTCCTTGACAAGGCCATCCGATCGGTCGGGCTGTCGCAATTTGTGGCCACGCCAGGCGGGTTTGCAGCCGGGCCACGCCAGGCGGCCTTGACTGTGCGTGGCCTGCCGCTGGTCGCACCGCTGATCTGCTATGAATCTGTTTTCCCCGGCGCCGTCGTGCCACCGGGGCCGCGGCCTGGACTGTTCCTCAATGTCACCAATGATGGCTGGTTTGGCCGCACGAGCGGGCCCTATCAGCACTTTGCCCAAAGCCGCCTGCGCGCCATCGAAGAAGGGCTGCCCCTGGTGCGCTCGGCCAATACCGGCATCTCGGCGGTGACCGATGGCTATGGTCGCGTGGTGGCCAGTCTGGCGCTGGGACAGGAGGGCGTGCTCGATTCAGGCCTGCCCCGGGCGATCCCGGCTACAATCTATGCGCGCTTTGGTGACGCCATTTTCGCGATAATGGTTGTAATTTGTGGAATGTTCGGGTTTATTCGCCGCAAATCATAACTGCGCGAGCGATTCCCATGCCTGTAGCAACGCCAGCTCCCAAGAAGATCCCGAACCCGATTGACCGGCATGTCGGTGGCCGTGTCAGGATGCGGCGCATGCTGGCTGGCATCAGCCAGGAGAAGCTGGGCGAAGCACTTGGGCTGACCTTCCAGCAGGTGCAGAAATACGAAAAAGGCACAAACCGCATCAGCGCCAGCCGTCTGCAGCAGATCGGCAAAATGCTGGGCGTGCCGGCCGCCTTCTTCTTCGAGGACGCGCCAGCGGGCGAACTGATCGGCCAGGGCTTTTCGGAGGTCACGCCTTCGACCTATGTGTCGGACTTCCTGACGACGAGCGAAGGCGTGCAGCTGAACAAGTCTTTCGTGCGCATCAAGGACCCGCGCGTGCGCCGCAAGATTGTCGAGCTTGTTGAAGCTTTGGGCACGGAACCCGGAGAATCCCTGTAAAATTCCAATTTTTTGTTCGTCACAGCGAACAAACAAGCCGATAGAGCGATCTCGGCACTTGACGACGGACGCACTGACTGACAGAAGCTGCCGCCGTCCATGGCGTTTTCACGCCGGGAAAAGGCCTGATTTCAACCCTGCCAGCTTCATCATATCCATCGAAGGATCGAGCCCTTGTCACGCCAGAGCTACATGTTCACCAGCGAATCCGTCTCCGAAGGCCATCCTGACAAGATTTGCGACCGGATTTCGGATGAAGTCGTTGATCTCTTCTTCAAGGAAGCTGCCAAGTCCGGCATGGATCCGTTCCAGGTGCGCGTCGCCTGCGAAACTCTGGCCACGACCAACCGGGTGGTGATTGCCGGTGAAGTGCGCACATCGCTCGACGAGAAGGCGATGAAGAGCAAGGTCAAGTCGGTGGCGCGCAAGGCCATCCGGGCGATTGGCTATGAGCAGGACGGTTTTCACTGGAAGACGGCCAAAATCGACGTGCTGCTGCATTCGCAATCGGCCGATATCGCCCAGGGCGTTGATACCGCCGGCAACAAGGATGAAGGCGCCGGCGACCAAGGCATCATGTTCGGCTATGCCTGCCGCGAGACGCCAGAGTTGATGCCGGCCCCGCTGTATTACGCGCACAAGATTTTGGAAGTGCTGGCCAAGGCCCGCCACGCCAAGGAAGGCGCTGCCGCCAAGCTTGGCCCTGATGCCAAGAGCCAGGTCACCGTCCAGTACGAGAATGGCAAGCCTGTCGGCGTGACGCAGATCGTGCTCTCGACCCAGCATCTCGACGAGACGCTGTCTTCGGCTGACGTGCGCAAGATCGTCGAGCCTTACATCCGCGCCACCCTGCCGGAAGGCTGGATCAGCAAGGACACGGTCTGGCACATCAACCCGACCGGCAAGTTCGTGATCGGCGGCCCCGATGGCGATTGTGGTCTGACCGGGCGCAAGATCATCGTCGACACTTACGGTGGCGCTGCCCCGCATGGTGGCGGTGCCTTCTCCGGAAAGGACCCCACCAAGGTTGACCGTTCGGCAGCTTATGCCGCGCGCTATCTGGCAAAGAACGTGGTTGCCGCCAAGCTCGCCGAGCGCTGCACCATCCAGCTTGCCTACGCCATTGGTGTTGCCAAGCCGCTGTCGATCTATGTCGACCTGCACGGCACCGGCAAGGTTGACGAGGCCAGGCTCGAGAAGGCGCTCGGCGAGGTGATGAACCTGACGCCGCGCGGTATCCGCGTGCATCTCGATCTGAACAAGGCCATCTATGCCAAGACCGCTGCCTATGGCCATTTCGGCCGCAAGGCTGGCCGCGATGGCAGCTTCTCCTGGGAGCGGACCGATCTGGTCGACGCGCTCAAGAAGGCCGTTGCCTGAGCTGCTTTCCGCTCAAGCGCATGAATGCGAGGCCGGGGCATCCGCTCCGGCCTCTTTTTTGAGACGGACGACAGGATTGAGACCGCATCGCCGGTCCATGCGGGAGCCAAGACCTTGCCGAAACCACCCGAGCGCGAAGCGCAGGATGCTATTGCCGACCGCGCCTTTTTCGGGCGCAAGAAGGGCAAGGCGCTGCGTGACAATCAGGCCGAGCAGATCACGCAGGTGCTGCCTGCCCTGCGGCTACCGGAAGGTCGGCTTGCCGATCTGGCTTGGCTGTTTCCGCAACCTGTGGCGCGCATCCGGCTGGAAATCGGCTTTGGCGGCGGCGAGCATCTGCTCGCCCGCATGCGCGAGCAGCCAGAGACCGGTTTCATCGGATGCGAGCCGTTTGTGAACGGCATGGCCAAGTTTCTGGCAACAGTCGCGCGCGAAGGCCTGACCAACATCAGGCTTTGGGACGAAGACGCCGCCTTGCTGCTGGCGCGCCTGCCCAAGGCACAGCTTGACCAGATCGATCTGCTTTATCCCGATCCATGGCCCAAGCGCCGCCAGCGCAAGCGGCGCTTTGTCTCACCCCAGACATTGGGCCTGATGGCAGACGCGCTGGGACCGGACGGGCGGTTCTGTTTTGCCAGCGACATTGATGACTATATCGGCTGGACTCTGGCCCGCGTGGCGCAATCGCCCGATTTTGTCTGGGAGCCGGAAAGTGCTGACGCCTGGCGCCAGCCTTATGCAGGCTGGGTCCGCACCCGCTACGAGGCAAAGGCCGTCGCTGAGGGGCGGGTCTCGAGCTATCTCACCATGCGCCGGGTGCCGCACACGGCGTGACGCGGCTCAGCGGGCGTAGGATGGCACGGGCGTCGCGGACTGTGCGGGGGCCGCCTGCTCGCGAATCTGCAGGAACCGCATGACGCGCTGGGCTGTCGGTGCGCTGAGGCCATCAAAGCTCTGGCGCGCCTTGTCCATCAAATGCGGGGCCAGCTGATCGACCGGGCGCAAGCCGATCAGGACCTTCACCGTCGGCCAGCTCCAGCCGAGCGCCTTGGCGACGATCAGCACCGAATCACGATCCGTACCCAGCAGAACACGCTCGGCTCCCGGCAGCGACAGCTTTGCGGCAACCGCGATGGCGCAGACGACGTGGTCGGTCTGCTTGCGCGCCGCATAGGCGGAAATCGCACCTTCATTCAGGTCGCCAGCATCGCTGATGGCGCGCACATCATCAAAGGCAGCGCCGAAGCGTCCCAGTTCAACCTGAACCTCGGCCTTGCTGGCAATATCGGCCGCCCCACGCTCGATGGCGCGCTCGATCTGCTGGCCCTCGGAAGCCGAAAGCGCGCCAGACAGGCGGCGACGGGCGGATTCCTTGGCGGCAGACACCAGTTGTTCGGCCAGATCGGCCGGCACGTCGTTGCGCAGGCCAAGGCTGGATTGCAACGCGTCGTCCTTGATGGCGCGGGTGACAAGCAGCCCCATTCCGCGCCGTGACAGGCGGGCACCACGGTTGTTGGCGACAGCATGCGTGATGACCCTGTCGCCGCGCAGCATCAGATAATCAGTGATGGATTCGCCCAGTTCCGGGCGCTCTGTCATGGCCAGCATGTGGTCGCGGCCTTTTGTCGAGGCAATCGTGACCAGATCATCATCGTTCAGCCGGACGGAACGGGTCAAAACCGGGCGGGCAACGGCAATCTCGTCCAGAGCCAGCTGGCGCACGACGCCCTGCGGCGCATTGGAGACATCGGCAAGCCGTTCGGCCAGATCGATGCGAGCCCGAATTTCAATGGCATTGGCCAGGCGACCGATCACGACATCGAAGACGCCGATCTGGTCTTCGCTCATGCCATTCGATGTCGCGACGAAAAGATCCGTCAGACGCGCCATTGTCTCCGCACGCTCGTCAGTCGAGCCGCGTGACAACGTACTTTCCAGATCGCGCAAGAGCGCGCTGACCGCTGTCATCCTGAGAACCCCTTGTTCCAAACTTACGAAAGCCTAACGCCAAAGCGTGACCACATCGTTAGCAAGTGCACTCAAATGCGACGCGATATCGTGGCAGTCATCAGCATGGCCGCTGCTTGAACGCTTGCTTTGGCAGCGCTCTGCGGCTAGACAGGCTTCAACAGCTCTGGTTTTGGTGAAAGCCAATGACAAGAGCGGGCTTCGCGGCCCGCTCTTTTTTGTTGGCTGAACCAGATCGCAGCGCCGGTTGCTCTCAAGGCGGTCTTTATATGACGACATCCGATATCAGGCTTGTGCTGGAAAGCGGCGTCGCGGCCCGTGTGGCTGCGATCATCGAGCCTGTGATCGAGGATCTGGGCCTCAGGCTGGTGCGCGTGCGCATCACTGGCCAGAATGGCTGCACCGTGCAAATCATGGCCGAGCGGCCCGACGGCACCATGACCGTCGAGGATTGCGAGGCGATCAGCCACGCCGTTTCGCCCGCACTTGATGTCGATGATCCGGTCAAGACCGCCTATCACCTTGAAGTGTCGTCGCCCGGCATCGACCGGCCCATGGTGCGCGAATCCGATTTCGAACGCTGGGCAGGCCATGTGGTCAAGATCGAGACGCGTGGTCTTGTTGCCGGACGCAAGCGCTTTCGTGGCCTCATCGTGGGCGGCGCCGAGGGCCAGGCCGTGATTGACCGGGATGATGCCCGCGCTGACGAAGACAACCGCGTGCTGATCCCGATCACCGAGATTGATGAGGCGCGTCTTGTCATGACAGATGAGCTGGTCACCGAGTCGCTGCGACGCGGCAAGGCCGGGTTGCCGCCAGAAATGCCGGCGCCTGACGAGATCAGCCTGCCGAAGCCCGGCCGTGGCAAGTCACTCGGACCGAAGCTGAAGAACCAGAAGCCGGTCTATCCAAAGAATGCCCGCGCTGCCGACAAGATCCGCCATCCCGACAAATCTGACCGCCTCAAGGGCGAAACGAACGAGGACTGACCCATGGTTGTGAGTGCCAACAGGCTTGAGTTGCTGCAGATCGCCGATGCGGTGGCGCGCGAGAAGTCGATCGACCGGCAGATCGTCGTTGATGCCATGCAGGACGCCATCGCCAAGGCCGCCCGCTCGCGCTACGGCGCCGAGACCGATGTGCATGCCGAAATTCACCCCAAGACAGGCGAGTTGAGGCTGGCCCGCCATCTTCAGGTGGTCGAGACCATCGAGAACAACTCGATCGAGATCCTGCTGGCCGATGCACGCCGCCACAACCCGGCAGCCCAGATTGGCGATGTGATCGCCGACCCGCTGCCACCTTTCGATTTTGGCCGCATTGCTGCCCAGTCAGCCAAGCAGGTCATCGTGCAGAAGGTGCGCGAGGCCGAGCGCGACCGTCAGTATGACGAGTTCAAGGATCGCGTCGGCGAGATCGTCAACGGCGCCGTCAAGCGTGTCGAGTATGGCAATGTCTTTGTCGATCTGGGCCGTGGCGAGGCCATCATTCGCCGCGACGAAATGATCCCGCGCGAGACCTTCAAGGTCGGCGACCGCGTACGTGCCTATGTCTATGACGTGCGCCGCGAGCAGCGCGGGCCCCAGATTTTCCTGTCGCGCACCCATCCGCAGTTCATGGCCAAGCTGTTTGGCCAGGAAGTGCCGGAAATCTACGACGGTATTGTCGAGGTGAAGGCTGTGGCCCGTGATCCGGGCTCGCGCGCCAAGATTGCCGTCATCTCGCGTGACTCCTCGATCGATCCGGTCGGCGCCTGCGTCGGCATGCGCGGCTCGCGTGTGCAGGCCGTGGTCGGCGAGCTTCAGGGCGAGAAGGTCGACATCATTCCCTGGTCGGCCGACATCGCGACCTTCATCGTCAACGCGCTGCAGCCGGCCGAGGTCGCCAAGGTGGTGCTGGACGAGGAGGCCGACAAGATCGAGGTCGTGGTGCCTGATGAGCAGCTTTCGCTCGCCATCGGTCGCCGTGGCCAGAACGTTCGCCTGGCCTCGCAGCTCACCGGCTGGGACATCGACATCCTGACGGAGGCGGAGGAATCCGAACGCCGCCAGAAGGAATTCCTGTCGCGCACCGAGATCTTCATGAATGCGCTGAACGTCGATGAGGTTGTCGGCCAGTTGCTCGCCTCCGAAGGTTTCCGCAACGTGGAAGAGGTGGCCTATGTCGAGCTGGCCGAGCTGGCCTCGATCGAGGGTTTTGACGAGGATACGGCTTCCGAGATCCAGAACCGGGCACGCGACTATCTCAACGCCATCGAAGCCGAGCAGGATGCCAAGCGCGTCGCGCTGGGTGTGGCCGACGAGCTGCGCGAGGTTTCCGGCATCACCACCGCCATGATGGTGTCGCTGGGCGAGAATGACGTCAAGACGATCGAAGACCTGGCGGGTTGTGCCACGGATGATCTCTGTGGCTGGACCGAGCGCAATGACGGTGTCAGCAAGCGCCAAAGCGGCTATCTCGATGGCCACGATCTGTCGCGCACCGATGCCGAGGCCATGATCATGGCAGCCCGCGTCAAGGCCGGCTGGATCGAGGCAGAGCCAGAAGCGGAAGCCGAGCCGGAAGAGACCGAAGAGGCATGATCTGAGCCACCGGGACAACGCAATGGGCGAAGAGGCGGGTAGCCAGGCTGATCTGCAGGACGGGCCGCGTGATGACCGGAATGTTCCGGAGCGCACCTGTGTCGCGACAAGGCTTGCCCAGCCAGCTGATGCGCTGATCCGGCTTGTGGTTTCGCCTGACGGTGTTCTGACACCCGATCTCAGGCGCAAGCTGCCCGGTCGCGGCGTCTGGGTCAGTCTCAGCCGCGATGCGGTGCTGGATGCGCAGAAGCGCCGTTGCTTCGAGCGCTCGCTCAAGTCGAAAGTGCTGGTTCCACCGGCGCTGGCTGACGAAATCGATGCGCTGATGGCACGCGATTGCCTGCAGTCACTGGCCATGGCCAACAAGGCGGGGCTCGTGACGTCGGGCTTTGCGAAGGTCGAGGCAAAAATCGACGGCGGTCATGTCGTCGCAGTCATCGAGGCAAGCGATGGCGCTGAGGATGGCAAGCGCAAGATTGCGCAGGCGCTTCATCGCACGGCAGGCAAAACGACACGACATGTGGTGGTGGTAACTGATTTTGCCGCCGTTGATTTGGAATTGGCGTTGGGCAGGCAGCATGTGATACACGCTGCGCTCGCATCAGGACCGGCGACCGATGGATTTCTCGGTCGCTGGTTGCGGCTTGTCCAGTATCGGACAAACCCGCTGCCGCCGCGCGGGGCTTTATCAGGCTCCGGGACGGCAGCAGATACGAACACGCAAGACGGCTGAACACGAACCGCAGGATTATGAGCGGAATGAGCGATACCAAGACCCCCGGCGATAAGACCCTGAGTGTTTCGCCCCCGAAGACCCTGACGCTGAAGCGCCCGCTTGAGCAGAGCGTGGTGCGCCAGAGCTTCTCACATGGCCGCTCGAAGCAGGTTGTGGTCGAGGTCAAGCGCCGCTTGCCCGGACATGGCGCTGACGCGCCAGCCGCGCCGGCACCTGTGCGTGCTCCGGTCGTGACTCCTGTCGCGCCTCCGGCACCTGCGCCAGTCGCACGACAGACCCCGGCTCCGCCCCGCCCGACAGGCAATGGCCTGCTGCTGCGCACACTCTCCGATGAGGAGAAGGATGCCCGCACCCGCGCGCTCGCTGACTCCCATGGCCGCGAGGCCGAAGAGCGCAAGCGCGCCGAGGAGGAAGCTCGTCAGCGCGCCGCCCGCGAGGAAAAAGACCGCATCGAGCGCGAAGCCGTGCAGGCACGCCAGCGCGAGGAAGAAGAGCGTCGCCGCGTCGAGGACGAGCGCAAGCGCCGTGGCCATGACGAGGCGCGCCGCCGCCTTGGCGAGGAAATCCCGGTTCAGGCTCCGCGTCCCGTCCGCGAAATCCGCGAGGCGCGCGAGAACGCCCCGGTCCGCACCCTGCGCGATGCAGGTGCCAAGCCACCGAGTCTCGACCGTCGCCCCGTGCGCCAGGAAGCACCGAAGGCTGAAGATCCCGCTGCAGCCGCTGCCGTTCCCGAGACGGTTGCGCCACGTCGCCTGACACCGGCACCGACAGGGCGCCGTCCGATGGACGAGGAAGAGGCGCGCCCGACCGTTCGGCGCGTCGCCGGTCCTGGTGGCACCAGCAAACTGATCCTGCCGCCGCGGACACCGAAGCTGAACACGGACAAGAGCCGTGGTCGCCTCACGCTGTCGACTGCCACTTCAGGCGAAGACGAGCGCGGTCGATCTGTAGCCGCCTTCCGCCGTCGCGTGCAGCGCATGACCGGGCATCGTGCTTCCGACGTGGCCAAGGAAAAGGTCATGCGCGAGGTCATCGTGCCAGAGACAATCACCATTCAGGAACTTGCCAACCGCATGTCCGAGCGCGGTGTCGATGTGATCCGCCTGCTGATGAAGCAGGGCGCGATGCACAAGATCACCGATGTGATTGACGCCGATACCGCGCAACTCGTGGCCATCGAGTTCGGCCACACCGTCAAGCGCGTGGCCGAATCCGATGTCGAAGGCGATCTGTTCCGCGAGGAGCCGGATACTGAAGGCCTGGAGCCGCGCCCGCCTGTGGTGACCATCATGGGCCATGTCGATCACGGAAAGACCTCGCTGCTCGATGCGATCCGCAAGACCACCGTTGTTTCAGGCGAAGCGGGCGGCATCACGCAGCATATCGGCGCCTATCAGGTGTCGACGCCATCAGGCGCGCGCGTCACTTTCATCGATACGCCCGGCCACGCCGCGTTCACGGCGATGCGGGCGCGCGGTGCCAAGGTGACGGACGTGGTCGTTCTGGTGGTGGCGGCGGATGACGGCGTCATGCCGCAGACGATCGAGGCCATCAACCACGCCAAGGCGGCCAATGTGCCGCTGATCGTCGCGATCAACAAGATCGACAAGCCCGACAGCAAGGCCGAGCGCGTGCGCACGGAGTTGCTGCAATACGAGGTGCAGGTCGAGACTCTGGGCGGCGAGACGCTCGAGGTCGAGGTATCGGCGAAGACCGGCTTCAACCTCGACAAGCTGCTTGATGCGATTGCGCTGCAATCCGAAGTGCTGGACCTCAAGGCCAAGCCGGATCGTCCCGCACTCGGCACCGTTGTCGAGGCCAAGCTGGACCGTGGCCGTGGACCGGTTGCCACCGTGCTGGTGCAGCGCGGAACGCTGAAGCCAGGCGACATTGTCGTGGCCGGCTCCGAATGGGGCCGCGTGCGCGCCCTGATCGGCGACACAGGCGCCACGATGAAGACTGCTGGCCCGTCCATGCCGGTCGAGGTTCTGGGTTTCAACGGCACACCGGAGGCGGGAGACCGCGTTGCGGTGGTGGCGTCCGAAGCCAGGGCCCGCGAGATCACCGATTATCGCACGCGCCAGCGGCGTGACCGCATGGCTGTGCGTGGTGGCGGCATGGCTGCTGGCCGCTCGCTGGCCGACATGATGCGCGATCTGAAAGAAGGCGCTGGCCGCAAGGAGTTCCCGCTCGTCGTCAAGGGTGACGTGCAGGGCTCGGTCGAGGCGATTGTCGGCACGCTCGAGAAGGTCGGCAATGACGAGGTGCGCGCCCGCGTGCTGCTGTCAGGCGTCGGCGGCATCACTGAATCCGACATCACGCTAGCGGCGGCATCTGGTGCCTCCGTCATCGGCTTCAACGTGCGCGCCCACAAGGAAGCGCGCGAGGCGGCCGAACGCGCGGGCGTCGAAATCCGCTACTACAACATCATCTACAACCTCGTGGATGATGTGAAGCTCGCCATGTCGGGCCTTCTGGCGCCGACCTTGCGCGAGACCATGCTCGGCAACGCGCTCATTCTCGAGGTGTTTGACATCTCGAAGGTCGGCAAGATCGCCGGTTGCCGCGTCACCGATGGCACGATCGAGCGCGGCGCCAATGTCCGCCTGATCCGCGACAATGTCGTGGTTCACGAGGGCAAGCTGGGCACGCTCAAGCGCTTCAAGGACGAGGTCAAGGAAGCGCAGGCCGGCCAGGAGTGCGGCATGAACTTCGAGACCTATCAGGACATGCGCGCAGGCGACGTGATCGAGTGTTACCGCGTCGAGGAAATCAAGCGCAGCCTCTGAGGGCTGCATCTTCTTCTCCCCGCAAGGGAGAGGAAGCCATGTTCAGGTCGTCATTCCGGGGCCTTGCGTTTGCAAGGAACCCGGAACCCATAACCACAGTCCTTTCTGGACTGCATCCAGCATCGCCTTCCATCTGCACAATTGGTGTTTATGGGTTCCGGGTTCTGCTGCGCAGCTCCGGAATGACGCTTTCGAACAAACGTTCATCCGGTCCAACCCCGGAGCACGGTGACATATGGCGAAACGTTTCGACCCCCAGGGCCCCACACAGCGGCAGTTGCGCGTTGGCGAATTGATCCGCCATGCCATTGCCGACATTCTGTCGCGTGGCGAAATCCATGACGATGTGTTGTCACGCTATGTCATCACCGTCCCGGAAGTTCGGCTGACGCCCGACCTGAAGCTGGCGACAGCCTACATCATGCCGCTTGGCGGGCTGGATGTGGACATCGTGCTGAAGGCGCTGGAAACGCACCGCAAAAGCATCCGGACCGAGATCGCGCATCGCGTGAACCTGAAATATGCGCCCGATGTGCGCTTCCGCCGCGACGAGAGCTTCGAGAAATCAGCCTATATCGACAAGATCCTGGCGACCGAAAAAGTCCAGCGCGACGTCACCAAGCCAGCGGATGAGCAGGATGACTGAGACAGCGCTGGAAACTCAGCCTGACCCGGCCGCGCCAGAACGCCCGCGCGAGGCCCGGCCCAAGAAGCGTGATGTCCATGGCTGGGTCATTCTCGACAAGCCGGTGGGGATGACCTCGACTTTTGCCGTGGCCGTGGTGAAACGCGCCTTTGCTGCCCGCAAGGCCGGACATGCCGGAACGCTGGACCCGCTTGCCTCAGGCCTGCTGCCGATCGCGCTGGGAGAAGCCACCAAAACGGTGCCCTTCGTCATGGATGGGCGCAAATCATATGAATTCCGCGTGATATGGGGTGTCGAGACCACAACTGACGATGCCGAGGGCAGCGCCAGCGCCACATCAGAGCTGCAACCCGATCTTGCTGCCATCACCGCGCTGCTGCCGGAGTTCACAGGCGCCATCTGGCAGGTTCCGCCAAAATTCTCGGCTATCAAGATCGCGGGCGAGCGCGCCTATGACCTCGCGCGCGACGGCGAGGAGGTGACGCTGGAGGCACGCACGGTGGAGATTGATGCCCTGCGCATCGTCGGCCATGACGGCGCCACCACGACCTTCGAGGCCGAATGCGGCAAGGGCACCTATGTGCGCGCCATTGCGCGCGATCTTGGCCGCAAGCTCGGCTGCTATGGCCATGTCGGCCATTTGCGCCGCACGCGGGTGGGGCCATTTTCGCTGGATGATTCGGTGCTGGTCGAGACGCTGCGCGAGAGCCTGGCTTCAGCCGAATCGGCCCTCAGGCCTGTTGCCAGCGCCCTGGCTCACCTGCCCGAAATTGCCGTTCACCGCGATGCAGCGCTGCGCCTCAGGCGCGGCCAGAGCGTGCTGGTGCGCGGGCGCGAGCCCATCGATGAGGGCGCCAGCGCCTATGCCACCAGCGCAGGCCTGCTGATTGCCACGGGCACAATGTTGCAGGGCGAACTGGTGCCACACCGGGTGTTCAACCTGTGATGCGCAGCTGACCTGCACGGGGTCTTATAGACGCGACTTGTGCGTCGAAAAAGTCTAGATTTGCCAATCGAATCAAAATGATCGCAGGCCTTTCGGTCTGCTGCGGAGAGCCAGCCATGTCCGATGCCGAACGCGACCTGCAGGAAGAGGCCTATGGTGCCGATTCCATCAAGGTTCTCAAAGGCCTGGATGCCGTGCGCAAGCGCCCGGGCATGTATATCGGTGACACTGATGACGGTTCGGGGCTGCACCACATGGTATATGAGGTCGTCGACAATGCGATCGACGAGGCGCTGGCTGGTCATGCCGACATTGTCACCGTCACACTGAATGCCGAAGGTTCGGTCACGGTCACTGACAATGGCCGCGGCATCCCGGTGGATATTCACTCTGAGGAAGGCATTTCAGCGGCTGAAGTCATCATGACCCAGCTGCACGCAGGCGGAAAGTTCGACCAGAATTCCTACAAGGTCTCGGGCGGCCTGCATGGCGTCGGCGTATCTGTCGTCAATGCGCTGTCGGTCTCGCTGAAGTTGCGGATCTGGCGCGGCGGCAATGAGCATTTCATGGAGTTCCGCCATGGCGACGCGTTGGCGCCACTTGCGGTCGTCGGCCCCGGCGGGGACAGGCGTGGCACGGAGGTGACCTTCACGCCGAGCCAGGAAACTTTCACGATGATCGAGTTCGACTACAAGACGCTCGAACATCGCCTGCGCGAGCTGGCCTTCCTCAATTCCGGCGTGCGCATCGTGCTGACCGATGCCCGCCATGCCGAAGTCGTGCGCGAGGAGCTGATGTATGTCGGCGGCGTCGAGGCCTTCGTGCGCTATCTCGACCGGGCCAAGACCGCCCTGATCGGCGCGCCGCTGATGCTGAGCGCCGAGAAGGACGGCATGACAGTGGATTGCGCCCTGTGGTGGAATGACAGCTACCACGAGAATGTTCTGTGCTTCACCAACAACATCCCGCAGCGCGATGGCGGCACACATCTGGCCGGTTTCCGGGCAGCTCTCACGCGCCAGATCACCGGCTATGCCGAAAGCTCCGGCATCCTGAAAAAGGAAAAAGTCTCGCCCACCGGCGATGATTGCCGCGAAGGCCTGACCGCGATTGTTTCGGTGAAAGTGCCGGACCCGAAATTCTCTTCGCAGACCAAAGACAAGCTGGTCTCGTCCGAAGTGCGGCCCGTGGTCGAGAACATCGTCAATCAGGCGCTGTCTTCCTGGCTGGAAGAGCACCCGGCAGAGGCCAAGATCATCGTCGGCAAGGTGGCGGAAGCAGCTGCCGCCCGCGAAGCCGCCCGCAAGGCGCGCGACCTGACACGGCGCAAGGGCGCGCTCGACATCGCCTCGCTGCCCGGCAAACTGGCCGACTGCCAGGAGCGGGACCCGGCCAAGTCCGAACTGTTTCTGGTCGAGGGCGATTCCGCCGGTGGCTCGGCCAAGCAGGGCCGGGCGCGCGAATATCAGGCCGTACTCCCCTTGCGCGGCAAGATCCTCAATGTCGAGCGGGCACGCTTCGACAAGATGCTGTCTTCCGAGCAGGTGGGCACGCTGATTACGGCGCTGGGCGCCGGCATTGGTCGCGAAGAGTTCAACATCGAGAAGCTGCGCTACCACAAGATCATCATCATGACCGATGCTGACGTGGACGGTTCGCATATTCGCACGCTGCTGCTGACCTTCTTCTTCCGGCAGATGCCGGAGGTGATCGAGCGCGGGCATCTCTTCATCGCGCAGCCGCCGCTTTACCGCGTCTCGCGCGGCAAATCGCAAACCTATCTGAAGGACGAGCGCGCGCTGGAAGACTACCTGATCGATACAGCCCTTGATGGTGCCGTGTTCCGGATGGGCAATGGCAGCGAGCGGGCGGGTGCCGATCTGCGTGGGCTGATCGAGGAGGCCCGCAACAT